>JAGVZX010000071.1 GCA_018302185.1 Candidatus Woesearchaeota archaeon | reverse complement strand
GTTTCCGGCAACGGACAACAGCCAAGCACAACTTCTCAACAAAATATTCCTGGAGTAACTAATGACGTCTCTATAGCATGCCAGCAATTATGGGATACTGTGCAATCAGTTGCATCACAGAATCCTCAAGCTCTTACTTCTGAGATACAATCATCAATTGATAGACATTTCTGGCCTGAGAATTTTCCATATGCTCATTTTATAGATGTTGCAAAAGGCCAAATCATAATAAGCAGACAAAGAGAATATGGGAAGATAATCTATTTAAAAGATCATGAAATCGGTTTGGCAGCTGGAAATAATGATTTTTTAGTTCAAGTTGCACTTGATTCAGGTTTAATACTACCTGTAGGAAGTTTTGCTCCAAAAAATAGGCTGCCTCTTAATGCACAAATGTATTTTAATGGGATGGAATATTTTCTGAAAAGCATTATACATCCAGAAGGCATATCTCATTCCTATTCATTTGGAACTTCAGGTATCGGTCTGGTGACAAGCGCAACTGAAAAATCCAATCCTGTTGAAAGAACATATGTTGAGCGTATAAGTGAGCCAAGGATAATGATGCGTGCAAGAAGCAAGGGTGAGCTTGCAAATCAAATATCTGAAGAGAATATAGCAAGATTAGTTAGGATTATGGCATCTGAATCCTATAAAGAATCTTTTAAGCCTGATGGTGCATTTAATGAGGCAGCATTTAATCAAGCTACAGCACAAGTTGCAAAAAGAATATTGGCTAAGGATTTTAACGGATTAGATATTATTGATCCAACTTATTTTGGAAATGATTCTCCTCAAGAATATTTTGAATTTTTTATACAATCAGGAAATGAGCAGACTATAGCAACATTAACTCCTCTACCTACTGCTGCTGCTTACTATATTGTATCTACGGAATTGCAGGTTTTTAAACAACCAGTCGAAGTCTTTAGAACAAGTGAAGGGCTGAGATTTAGGCATTTAGGTGAAGCTCAAAGAAATCAAGTGCCATGCCTCGCATTGTGGTTTGAAAAAGATGGCAGACTATATGTTGTTAAATAGAAAAAAAGATAATTTATTTTATAAAAAGAGGGTTTTAAATCATTTTGTGATAATGGCTTGTATAAACTGCTAACAACAAATAGCAGAAATTGCATACAAATGAATAAATTTTATCTAAAGCAGGAATGATGGCAAATGCTAGATGATATCGCAGCACAGGAAGCAAGAGAAAACAGTGGCAATGCATACCTAGCTAAACCTAGCCGTAGGCGAGGCAGAACCATCTCTCTAGCTGCTCCTATCTTTATTATATCTGTAACAGCCATAGCGGGAATCAAGGCAGCTTGGGATTATAATCAATCATTATCTGTGCATTATCAGAGCTCAGATATTCATGTCTCTAGATCTGCTGAAAATCCTCCCCCTCCTATAAAAAGCGATGATGCAACTAGTGTACAAGCAATTCTTCCTGTTCCTCCTTCTCCACCAACATCTTCACCACCACCGCAGATGCCACCAATTCCAGAATATCAAAGCCAAGCAATAGCAGGATTGATTGATTATGCAAGAGGCTATTTTACACAATTGAGCGAATTTTCTCATGAATCTCAGGGCCCATTTACAAAACAGATACTGGATGATATTGCAGCGCAGTATCATAGAAGGATTGAGGCAAAGCAATTGCCTGGGCAGGGATTGTTGGAAAGCAGATTATCATTGATCAATGAGCCGTTTGAAGTTATAGAAGTTGAAGCCTTGCCTCAAGGCGATGCAGCAAATCTTGCAGAATTTTACAGAAATTATTGCGTGCAGAATTTAGGAAGAAAGCTAACTCCTGAAGAAAAGGATGCTATAGATAAAAGCTGTGAAGCATTGGGCAGAGAAATAAATCCAGCAGGATTGCCATATCGAGCGCTCAGAACAAGAATTATGACGCGTTCAGGAGCGAGATTTTTTGATTCTCTATGGATAGACAAGGGTGGATATAGGGTTATTGTAAACTAATCTTATATAAATTCTATAACTGCGGAAAATGTGTAGGTATCTTGAACTTACATGTCTACAATGCAACAATTTAACGGTTTTAACTGAAGGTTACAAGGCAGAAGAAAAGATAAAAAATAAAGTTTATCTCTCTGTGGAAATGGCTTCTTTTATAAGTAACTTTTAAGTGGTAAATAAAGCAAAAGGTTTAAATAGGCTAACAACTTTTGAATAAAGGCAAAACTACCCTGCTTATAGCAATCTTAGGGTGTTTGCTAGCTGTAAGCTTAGGGTTGATTGGACTGATTGTTAGTGATTTAAGTAGTTATGAGAGTGTTAGTGATGATGTTCAATCAGCAGATAATTCTTTTAATGGCAATTCAGCAAATATTCAGCCAGTTAGTTTTGATGTTGAGCAAGAAAGTACAAAACAAAATCAAGATGAAGTACAGGAAACAGTCAAGCAAGAAGATAAAGTTGATTCTGCATACCTAGCAAAAGTTGAGTTGCTGGACGAACCTGTTCGTGAAGCTGTAAAAAAGCATGTTTCTAAGACAAAGAGAAAAGTTGATCTTTCTGCTCCGGTTGTCACTTCAGAAGTTGCCAAGCAGGTTGTAAATAAAAGCAAGGATGTCAGAGTAATTGTTACTTTGAAAGAGCCTGAGTTTAAGGATGATGTTATCTCTAGTTTAATGCTTGAAGAATTTGAATTGAGAGTTGAAAGCGATAAATGGTTTGCAGGGATGATCAATAATGAGAGTTTGGGGAAGTTGCAAGGTAATATTTTAATAAATCAGCTTACAATAGATAGATTAATGAAGACTGCTGCAGTGTTAGATACGGAAAGTTTTCCACAAGTTAATGCTGATAAAGTTACTAATTTGCAAGTTTTAGGTGTTACAGTTAATGGCACTAATCAAAATATTTGTCACATAGATAGCGGTGTAGATTATGAACATACTGAATTTCCTGGTGCTTGATTTCCAAACTCTAAAATAATTGGCGGCGTAAACTTTTGCGAAGATGGTGCTACTTGTAATTCTAATTCAAATAATAATCCTCTTGATACTGTGAGTGGACATGGGACAGGAACTGCAAGTATCATATCTGCCAACGGACCAAACTTTAAAGGTATAGCTCCAGGCGCTAATTTAGCGGCAGTAAGAGTAACTGTTTCTGATACAGCATATGCTTCATCTGTCACATATGGTGTAGAATGGTGTACCAATGCAACATTATGGAATAATGTAACAAATCTTAACATTAGTGTAATGTATATAGGTTTAGCAGAAAGCACGATAGAAACGGAGTTATCATTTTGCAATGCTAGTTCTGGTGATCCAATGTATAATGCAATTACAGATGCGATTAATAAAAATATTACAGTAATTGCTCCTAGCGGTAATACTGGGTCCATATTAGGTTTATCTGCTCATGTTGGTTGCTTTGATAATATAATCTCTGTTGGTAGTGTTGATGATGGTGGAGGAAATTCTCAACCCATTGATAATATCTCTAGTTTTACAAATAGAGCAAGTAATTTGGATATGGTTGCGCCTGGTGATAGCATAACTCAATTACAAAGAGGTACCTCAACAACAATAGCTGGGTCTGGTACATCATTTGCTGCTGCTCATGTAGCAGGTGCAGTAGCATTATTAAAAGATTTTTACTATCAAAAATATAATATTATTTTGAATCAGACGCAAGTAAAAACTATTCTTAAAAAGACAGGAGTCAATGTAACCGATGTTGTAACTAGCTTAAAATTTCCAAGACTTGATATCCTTAGGGCAATTAATTACGAAGAATACAAGCCAAACATAGAATTATTGACGGCAAACAACGCTTTATTCTCCAAAAACGTATTATTGCAGTACAACGCAAGCGACCATCATGACCTAGCTAACTGCACTCTATACATCAATGGCACTGCTAATCAGACAAACATCTCTGTGCCTAGAAATACTTTACATAACTTTTCATTGACGTTAGGAACAGGAAACTACAACTGGAATGTTTCTTGCTATGATAACAGCACTTTCCCTAATTTTAATTCATCTGTTACGCAAGTATTTAGGGTTGATAATGATACTCCTGTAGTAAAGCTAGAATTGCCTGAAGATGATGACTTGTTAAACAATACTTTAGTCACTTTCAATTATAATGTGACAGATGCATCTAATATCCTGAATTGCACTTTGTTTATCAATGGCACAGCTAATGAGACAAATACAACTATATTTACAGGAGTTACTCAGAACTTTACAGTCAATTTAAGCGATGGCAACTATAATTGGTCAGTTAAGTGTTATGATAATGTGAGCAATCTGGGGGTTAGTGTTGAGAATAATTTTAGCATTCATACGAACAGTGCACCAACTTTAGCTGTGCTAGCAGACAAGATTTATTCAGAAGATTCTGGATTGAATAATAATGTATTTGACTTATATGGATTTGCAGCAGATGCTGAAACAGCAGATGCTGGCTTAACGTATGCAATCCAGACACAGAGCAATAATTCAATGATTAATTGTATAATTGACAGCAACCAGTTTGTTGACTGTACAACACAACAGGATGCTTCTGGTATTAATGATGTTACCGTTAGAGTAACTGATTCAGAAGGTTTGTTTGCAGAAAGGACATTCAGAGTTACGATTACTCCAGTCAATGATCAGCCAACATTCCTGCAGAATCTCGTTAATTTGACTGTTGATGAAGATGCACAGCTGTATTATGATGTCAACTGCACAGATATTGATAATGTAACACTTATTTATTATGCAAATAAATCTGAGTTTAATATTAATTCAGCAGATGGGACATTCACATGGACTCCTGCTAATGCAGATGTTGGCAATCATACTGTTAATTTTACTTGTGGAGATGGGTTGCTTAATAATTCACAACAGATAGTGATTGAAGTTAAGAACACAAATGATGCGCCTGTGTTGAATGCAATTACTGCGCAGAACATAAATGAGGAATCTGGATTAAATACACTTGACTTATCTGCTTTTGCAAGCGATGTTGATACTGGAGATACGATTAGCTTTGTGTTGGATGCAGAGACTCCTGCTCAAGTGGACTGCAGTATAAACGGAAATAATCTAGAGTTTACTCCACAATTGAATTTCAATGGCACAGCGAGCTGTGATGTGTATGCAAAGGATGCAGCTAATGCTGTTTCTGTGACTAGAATTGTTACAATCAATGTTGCAAATGTTAATGATGCTCCAACTTTAGCTGTGTTAGCAGACAAGACTTATGCAGAGGATTCTGGATTGCAAGACAATGTTTTCGATTTGCATGCTTTAGCCGCAGACGTTGAGACAGCAGATTCAGGCCTAGTATATACTATTCAGTCGCAGACAAACGCAGCAATAGTAAATTGCGCAATTGACAGCAACCAGTTTGTTGACTGTACAACACAACAGGATGCTTCTGGTATTAATGATGTTACAGTTAGAGTAACTGATTCAGAAGGTTTGTTTGCAGAAAGGACATTCAGAGTTACGATTACTCCAGTCAATGATCAGCCAACATTCCTGCAGAATCTTGTTAATTTAACTATTGATGAAGATAGCCAGTTGTATTATGACGTCAATTGCACAGATGTTGATAATATTACATTCATTTACTATTCAAACAAGTCTGAGCTGAACATAAATTCAGTAGATGGCACTTTTACATGGACACCGGTGAATGCAGATGTTGGCAATCATACAGTTAACTTTACATGCGGAGATGGTTTGCTGAATAATTCTCAGCAGATAGTGATTGAAGTTAAAAACACAAATGATGCCCCTATATTGAATGCAATTACTGCTCAGAACATAAATGAAGAATCTGGTTTGAATACACTTAATTTAGCTACTTTTGCTTCTGATGTTGATGTAGGCGATACTATTAGTTTTATGTTGGATGCAGAAAATGCTGCACAAGTGGATTGTAACATAAACGGAAATAATTTGGAGTTTACTCCGCAATTAAATTTTAATGGAACAGCGAGCTGTGACGTACATGCAAAAGATGCTGCTAATGCTGTTTCTGTGACGAGAACTGTGACAATCAATGTAGCAAATGTTAATGATGCACCAACTTTAGCTGTGTTAGCTGATAAAACTTACTTAGAGGATTCTGGGTTGCAGGATAATATATTTGACTTGCATGCATTAGCAGCAGATGTTGAGACAGCTGATGCTGAATTAACTTATGCTGTGCAAGCCCAAAGCAATAATTCAATGGTTAATTGTGTAATTGATAGTAACCAGTTTGTTGATTGCATTACACAACAAGATGTTTCTGGCATTAATGACGTTACAGTTAGAGTAACTGATCCACAGAATGCAAATGCAGAGAGAACATTTAGAGTTACTATTACGGCTGTAAACGATGTTCCTACAGTAACAAGCGCTTCGTTATTGCCAGCTGTTTCAAATACTTCAACAATAATTACATGCACAGGCAATGGTGCAGCTGATATTGACGGAGATACTTTAACACATGCATATAGATTTAACGATAGTGCTGGAACATTACAGGCATTTGGAGCTAGCAATACTTTTGATTGTGCAACTGCTGGCTGCGATAAAGGCGATACCATCACTTGCGATTACAAAGTTAATGATGGCATAGTTGATAGCAATATAGTTACAAGCACTGGGTTAGCAATTGATAATGCTGCTCCTACTATGGCAGCGATTTCTGGACAAACAACAAATGAAGATACGCAGGCTAATTTTGATTTAAGCACTGTTACAAATGATATTGATGGAGATGCATTGACTTATACTATTGTTGCTGAGAATGTTGTGCAAGTTGATTGTAATATTGCAGCTAATACATTGCAGATGTTGCCTGCGCAGGATTATTTTGGCGCAGCTAGCTGTGATGTAAGGGCAAATGATGTGACGGTAAATAGCAATACTCAAACGGTTAGCATAATAGTTAATGCTGTGAATGACCAACCAACATTCTTACAGAATTTGGCTAATTTGAGTGTTGATGAAGATGCGCAGCTGTATTATGATTTTAATTGTACAGATGTTGACAATGTAACTCTTATCTATTATGCAAATAAATCTGAGCTGAATATTAATTCAGCAGATGGCAAGTTTACATGGACACCTGCTAATGCAGATGTTGGCAATCATACAGTCAATTTCACTTGCGGAGATGGTTTGCTGAATAACAGCCAACAGATAGTGATTGAAGTTAAGAATGTCAATGATGCTCCAGTATTAAATGCAATTACTGCACAGAACATAAATGAGGAGTCTGGATTAAATACACTTAATCTAGCAACTTTCGCTTCTGATGTTGATACAAATGATGTTATAAGTTATGTTTTAGATGCAGAGAATGCTGCGCAGGTAGATTGCAGCATAAATGGCAATAATCTGGAATTTACTCCGCAATTAAATTTTAATGGAACAGCAAGCTGTGATGTACATGCAAAAGATTCAGCTAATGCTGTTAGCGTTACTAGAACTGTTACAATCAATGTAGCAAATGTCAATGATGATCCTACTTTAGCTGTATTAGCAGATAAAACATACGCAGAAGATTCTGGGTTGCAAGATAATATCTTTGATCTGCATGCGTTAGCAGCAGATGTTGAGACAGCTGATGCTGAATTAACTTATGCTGTGCAAGCGCAAAGCAATAATTCAATGGTAAACTGCATAATTGACAGCAACCAGTTTGTTGATTGCATTACACAACAGAATGCTTCTGGTATTAATGATGTTACAGTTAGAGTAACTGATCCGCAAACAGCATTTGCTGAGCGAACATTCAGAGTTACTATTACTCCTGCCAACGATGTCCCTACAGTAATAAGCGCTTCGGTATTGCCTGCAACACCTAAAACAAATGATGTCATTACATGCACAGGCAATGGTGCAGCTGATATTGATGGTGATACTCTTGCTAATAAATATCAATTTGAAGATACGGGTGTAGTATTGCAGGCATTTGGTGCTAGTAATACTTTAGATTGCAGCGCAGTCAATGGCTGCGATAAGAATGATGCAATAACTTGCAAATATAAGGTAAATGATGGGACAGTAGATAGCAATGTTGCTACTAGTTCAAGTGTTACTGTGCAGAATACTGCGTCTACAATAGCATCTGCTTCCTTAACTCCAGCTGCTCCAAACACAAATAGTGTTTTAACATGTACTGCGAATACTGTTAATGATGTTGATACAGATACAGTAACTTTAAGCTATCAATTTGAAGATGGCCAAGGGGTATTGCAGTCATTCTCTGCAAGTGCAACATTAGATTGTGGTGTAGTTGCTGGCTGCGATAATGGCGATACTGTAGTTTGCAAGGCAAAAGGCAATGATGGAACTGCTGATAGCAATATTCCTCTAAGTACAGGTGTTTTAGTCGGTAATTCACCACCTACTGTCACAAGCGCTTCATTGGCTCCAGCTGCTCCAAAAACAAATGATGTTTTGACATGCACAGGCAATGGCGCAAATGATCCAGATGGTCAAATATTAACACATAGCTACCAATTCAAGAGTGATGGCACAATAATACAAGCATTTTCTGCAACTAATACATTAGATTGTGGTGCTGTAACTAATTGCGATAAAGCAGATTCAATAACCTGCGAGTATAAAGTCAATGATGGTACTTTTGACAGCAATGTTGTTGCCAGCACAGGTATTGCGATTACAAATACTGCTCCAACAGTTACTTTAACAACATTAACACCAGGATCAGCTAATACAAACACTGTATTTACATGCGCAGGCTCTGGCAGTAATGATGTTGATGGAGATACATTAACAACACAATATCAATTCAAGGACAGCAATGGCGTGTTGCAGGCATTCTCTGCTGCTAATTCATTTGACTGCGCAACCACAGGCTGCGATAAATCAGATCTCCGACAATTGCAAGCTCAAGCTTAACTCCAGCAAATGCAGTAACAAATACAATATTTACATGCGCAGCAAACACAGTAGCAGATGTTGATGGAGATACTGTTGCTTTAAGCTATGAGTTTTCAGATACTAATGGGATATTGCAGGCATTCTCTGCAACTAGCACTTTAGATTGTGGTGTAGTTGCTGGCTGTGATAAAAGCGATACTATTATGTGCAAGGCAAAAGGCAATGATGGCGTAGTTGATTCTAATACTGTGACAAGTACAGGCATCGCTGTAGGTAATTCTGCTCCGATTGTTACAAGCGCTTCATTAACACCAGCAACAGCAGATACTAATACATTATTCACATGTACAGGCGCTGGCAAGAATGATATTGATGGAGATACATTAACAGAGCAGTATGAATTTTCAGATGCTAATGGTGTGTTGCAGGTATTTTCTGTAACTAATACCTTTAATTGTGCAGCCACTGGCTGTGATAAGAATGATGCAGTTAAATGCAAGTATAAAGTTAATGATGGAACAATAGATAGTAGTGTTGCAACAAGTACTACTGTAAATGTTGAGAATACTGCGCCTGCGATGAATGCTATTAGTGCACAAACAACAGACGAAGATACACAAAAGACTTTCGACTTATCAACTGTTGCAAGCGATGTTGATAATGATGCATTAACATATTCAATTACAGCTGAGGATGCTGCTAAAGTAGATTGCTCAATCAATGCAAATAATTTAGTTATGCAGCCTGCTTTAAATTATAATGGCGCAGCTAGCTGTGATGTAAGGGCTAGTGATGGAACAGCTAACAGCAACACTCAAACAGTTAGCATAACAGTAAATGCAGTCAACGATGCTCCAACTTTATCTGCTTTATCAGATAAAACCTATGATGAAGACTCTGGATTGCAGAATGATATATTTGATTTACATATATTAGCAGCAGATGTTGAGACAGCAGCTAATGGATTAACTTATAGTATACAATCACAATCTAATGCAGCAGCAGTTAATTGTGTAATTGATAATAACCAATTTATTGACTGCACTACACAGACAAATCAAAATGGAGCTAGTGATGTTACTGTTAGAGTTACTGATCCGCAGAATGCATTTGCCGAGAGGACATTTAGAGTTACTATTACAGCTGTTAATGATGCTCCTACTGTTGCAAGCGGTAACTTATCTCCTGCAACAGCAGATACAAATACAGCATTTACCTGCACAGGAGTTGGAAAAGCAGATGTTGATAATACTCCTCAACAACTCACTGAGCTATATCAGTTTGAAGATGATTCAGGAGTATTGCAGGCATTCTCTGCAACTAATACTTACTCATGCGCAACTGCAGGCTGCGATAAGAATGATAATATTAAATGCAAGTATAAAGTCAATGATGGTTTAGATGATTCGAATATAGTTACAAGTAACCAAGTTACTGTGCAGAATACAGCTCCAACTGTTGCTTCTGCAAGCTTGATTCCGACAACTGCTAACACAAACACCTTGTTTACTTGTGCAGGCTCTGGTTCAAATGATGCAGATGGAGATTCTTTGAGTAATTTGTACCAATTCAAAGATGCAGCTAGCATATTACAGACATTCTCTACAACAAGCGTATTCAATTGCGGTAACATAGCAGGATGTGATGTTGGCGATACGATTACATGCGAGTATAAAGTGCAGGATACAAGCAATGAAGATTCTAATGTCGTTAGCAGCAGTTCAGTTAATGTTGTTGATGTGCCTGATCTAGCAATAGCTGATTATTATGTGCTTCCTAATCCGGCTAATACAAACTCATTTACATTAGTGTTTTTTAAGATACTTAACATAGGGACTGCAATTGCGCAGAACATTGAATACATTATAGATTATCAAGATGGCACTTTATCACAAGTACAGCCTCTTAATCTAGATCCTGGCAAGAACATAACTGTATCAAGGCAGGTTAAATTCATCAATCCTGGACTGCATAACATAATCGTAACAGTTGACCAGAATAAAATTATACCAGAGGTTTTAGAAACAAACAATGAAGAAACTAAACAAGTAAATGTGAATTAAAATGATAAATTATAATCTAGAAAATATGACGGAAAATACAGGCACAGTGTATAAGATAGTTAAGCCAAGCTCAAGTTATCTAACTCCATTCGGAAGAGCATCCTTATATATAGCAGCTTTAGTCATGGCAATAGGGATTGGAGGAGCAGGCTGCAATGATAAGAAAAAAGATAATGGAACTAAACCAACACCTACTTTAAATAACCCAATCCCAGATATTGCACACGCGGTTTATGATGCGTTTCCTGCAACAGGTAAAATACCAGACTCTATAGCTGGGACAGAAGCATCTGTTCCGTTAGAAAAGGCAGCAGGAGATGCTTTAGCTTCTGCATCAGCGCAATTTGACCCAAGCAAAGTGCCATATCAAGATGTAACTGCATTAAAGGCTGAATTAGACAATAAATTAGGGGCATCCAATTACAAAATAAGAGGAGTAGGTGTTGCTTATGACAATAGTTCAGGACAGTTAAAAGTAGGCAACATATACATCTTAGTAGATATATCGGATAAAGCAAAAGCTGATGCTATAGGCTCAATAAAAGATACTGATGGAAGCGGACATCCAGATGTTACATTAGAAATAAGATTAGATGATGCTTCTAAACCAAAAAAGATATTACCAGAGACAGGACAAAAGCTCCATGGTTATTTGTATGTTCCATTATCTGAAGCTGATGCACTTGCAATGATCGCTGCTTACGCAACTGCACACCCAGGAGATATTTTACTATCTGATCCAAGGGCAGATGTATTATTAAACAGCAGTGCAGATACTTTTCCTGCAGCACAATTCCTAACTGCACAAGGAACTCATAGGATATTTCCTATTTATCTAAGAACATCATCAGAACAGCAAGCATTGGAATCATTTTTTGCAGCAAATGGCGGAAGCAGATCAAGCGCTACTCAGACAGTTATACCTTTGTCAGGAAATAGCCCTGTAATACCGCAAGAAGTTTCAAGAACTGAGCATAATATATCTAGGGCTTTGAATACAGAAGATTTAAACAATTAATCCTGTTAAACCATGATAAAATAAAGCAGATAATCAAATCATTAACTGAAAAACTAGCTAAGTTTAATTCTTAACATTTAGAATATAAATAGAATAAAATCTCCTACCCCCAAAACATCCTTCTGCGCTGCATAGAATGCCATAAAAATGAACTTTACGGCCCAAATTCGATAGTCGTAAAGTATGAATATAACTTCGCAACCCAAGTTCGATAGCTGCGAAGTGTAAATATATCCTAGTAAAATTGGCTTACCAGGAAGTTTTCGTTAAGTCTTGAGAGCGTGATGCTCTTGATCCATAGGTTGTTTTACCTTTGGCTGTTTTTTATGTTTGGTTTGAGATTTGGTGTTTGGCATTTAGTTGTGGTTGTGGTTGCGCTCAGCCAAACATGCTCATGCTTACATATTGCGCGGGCTTGTAAGTATGGCCTCAATTTAGTCGTCGTCAGTTGTTGTTTTTTTCATGGATATGCTAATTTATGTTTGTGTATGTTATCTATCACCTTTTTTCCGCATATTCATGTACAGTTGTTATTTGTTTTTACTGTCGTCGGGACTTTGCAACGTTCTGCAGTTTGATTCAAGATGCTGCAGATGTTTGCTGCTTATATCCAATTTCTCCCTATGTGATGTTGAGAGCGTGAAATTTGTGAGCATGGATTAAGGAACGACAGGCATCCTAAATAGCTCAAGCTTGTGCTTAAGGGCAGAAGATCAGATGAGCAAAGTAAATCTGGAGATTCTTTCGAATAACCGATATCAAGATTCTTGTACAGATGTACGAATCTAATCGCCCGTTGATGCTACGAAACTGTCTTGCGGCAGTTAGTGCATCTCTGACCGGATAACTGTTGCATTTCTGCATGTGTTATGCATTCCTATTTCACGATACTTGCTATGTTATTGCTAACATAAACAGAGGTAATGTGTACAGGGAATTTCTGTTTTCTACTTAGGAGCTTGTTCCAAGCATATAAAGTTAGACTTTATAAGCTTTCGAACGCAGCCAATCGCTTAGCTGATTCTCGATAAAAACATCCGGGAACCGAAGTTGCTGGAACATTTTTATCTAATATCTATAAGAACCATAATATTTATATACCTATTGGACATACTAACGTGTTGTATATACAAAAGAGACAGAGTAAAGGAAAATTAGCTATAAAATTACATAAAAACTAATAAAAAAGGTGTTTACCATGCAGATAAGACGTTTAGTCAAGAGCGGAGCAGCTTCACACACTATTTC
>JAGVZX010000070.1 GCA_018302185.1 Candidatus Woesearchaeota archaeon | reverse complement strand
GATGGAGGAGATGTAACATTTAATAATCTAATAAAAAATGAAACTCATCTTTGAAATATCAATATCCTTGTTGCGCTTCCAGGTTTTGATATTTCAAAGATGAGTTTCATTTTTTATTAGATTATTAAATGTTACATCTCCTCCATCACTTTGACTAATCTGTCTATCTCACTTTTCGGCATCATTTCAGTTACGCAGATCAACAATGAATTTTCTAACTCTGTCTTGTTTGGATAGAATCTTCCTAGTTCTAAGCCGCCAATGATGTTGTTCTTCAGCAGCTCTGCCAAAACATCAGATGCATTTCCTCTGCATTTTATTACAAACTCGTTATACACAGGAGAATTAAAGACACCAGAGAAATTATCAAGCTCTTTCAATTTCTGATAAGCATAATTTGCTTTGTTAAGATTAAGCTCGCCAAGCTGCTGAACACCTGTTTTTCCCAAAGTTACTATATTGACTAAAGCTGCTAACATGCACAATGCCTGGTTAGTACAGATGTTTGAAGTTGCTTTTTCTCGACGGATGTGCTGCTCCCTTGCTTGCAATGTTAAGACAAAACCTCTTTGTCCTCGGTTATCTGTTGTCAAGCCAACGATTCTTCCTGGAATCCTACGAATGAATGCTTCCTTGCAAGCCAAAATTCCTAAGTATGGGCCGCCAAAGCTAACTGGAATCCCAAAGCCTTGGCCTTCTCCAGCAACAATGTCTGCGCCTAAGCTCCCTGGTGATTTTAATAATCCAAGTGATGTTATTTCAACAACGCTTACTGCCAATAATGCATTGTTCTGGTGTGTAAGTTCAGCAATCTGTTTTACATCCTCTATGCACCCAAAGAAATTCGGGCTCTGTATTATCACTCCAACTGTATCTTGGGTAAATGCTTTTTTTAACAACTCAATATTTGTAGTGCCAGAATGATTCTTTGCTTCTGGATTGCTAGGATCATTTTCTGAAGAAATAAAATCAATCTCTTTCAAAGTTATGCCTTTTGCATTTGTGTAAGTGCGCAAAACTTCCCTGTATTCAGGATGAATAGCTGCGCTAACTATGACTTCTGGAGTGAATGAAGTAATTCCGTCAGTGTTATTATTATCTGCCTGTTTTTGTGCAGCCTTCTCCTCAGATTTTGCAGCAACACACATCAGCATAGCTTCTGCCAATGCAGTGCTACCATCATACATGCTTGCATTTGCAACATCCATGCCTGTCAGATTTGCAACAACTGTCTGGAATTCATAGATTGCTTGCAGCATCCCCTGACTGACTTCTGGCTGATAAGGAGTATATGCAGTGTAAAACTCATTTCTTCTTATCGTATGGTCAACAGTGCTTGGAATATAATGATAATAAGCTCCTGCGCCTAAGAAATTAGCTGCAATTATTTTGTTTTTCTTTGATAATTCTGTGACATGGTTTCTTAGCTCTAGTTCAGAAACAAATCCCTTTACATCCAATGGTTTTTTCAGGAATAATCTCCCTTGGATGTCATTAAACAAGCTAAGATGATTAGGGATACCTATCTTCTTCAGCATCTCTTTTCTGTCTTCGTCTGTGTTTGGTATGTAGTCCATTTTAAGTTTTAGTCGTCAGATTCCACGCCTAGCTGGTTTTCTTGAGTCTTTTTCTAGTTCTTTATCTATCCTTCTCTTAAGTGCATTAAATTCTGTGTTTTCTTGTAGGCTTGTATATGAACCATGTGCCATGCCTTCTTCTAACGCAGATTGAATTACACTTAAAGCTACAGAATAAGACAAAAGTTTCATCTCTGTAGAATCGTATTGCAATCTGTCTAACTCTGCATTAAGTATTTGCAGCTGTAGGCTAGCGTTTGCATTCTGCCCGCTTTCAGCATAAGCCTCTACTAATCTCAATAGATAAACTGGATCAGGCTTTCCATCATTCTCTGCAGCAGACCTGTTTTTTGCAAGAATAAAATACTTCTCTGCATTTTTCCAGTCTTCTCTTGCATAACCATAGGCAAGGCCTATTAGATGCAATGTTTCAGGAGCATCTATCTCCTCTGCCTTCAAGCGCACTGCTTCCAACAATATCGAATCATAATCTCCTAATAAGTTATATGCCTCAAATAAGCTTCCTAAATATTTTTGCCTGTCTCCATCACTTATAGGGACTGTTTTTGAGCGATTGTATGCAATGACAAGAGCATCTCTTGCAAAATTTAAGAAAGTTTTGCTTCCTGGACCTGGTGCGGATAATGCATGCTGTTCCAATAATTTTTCTTCAAAAAGCTTATCTTCAGCAACCTTAAGCCACGCAACGCCTAGATTATGGTATGCATCTGCTGAGTTAGGATTAATTCCTGCTCCTGCTGAAAATAATGCAACTGCCTCTTCATATCTTGATTCTGAGAGTGCTGCTTTTCCTGCTGCATCTAGCTCTTCATATTTTATATTTCTTTTGTCTGTCTTTCCTCTTGCCAATTCTCCATAGGTCCAAGATGCCTGTGATACCACGCTGTCAACAAATTCAGCTATCCTTTCCTCTATAGGCGCATCACTGCCTGAAAATGTTTCAAGTAATGTATCTAAAGTTACGGTTGTCATCTTTCTCACCTTTTTATTTTCAATGCGCAGCTGTCTTCAGATATTCCTCATACTGCTCTGCTGTCATAAGATTATTTAACTCAGCATCTAGTTTTGCATTATCTTCTATCTTCAATTTTGCGATCCATCCTGCATTGTAAGGGTCTTTATTAATCAGTTCTGGATTTGAAGTCAGTTCACTATTTGCAGCAGTTACTTCTCCTGAAACTGGAGAGAACACATCTGAAACACTCTTAACACTCTCAACAACTGCTAGCTGCTTAAACTGCTCAACTTTTTTTCCTGCTTTTGGAAGCTCAACAAAAACAATGTCTGTCAAAAGCTCCTGCGCATGGAAGGTTATTCCAACAGTTGCAGTATTCCCTTCAACTTTTACCCATTCATGCTCTTTTGTGTATTTCCTGTCGCTTGGATTATCCATTTTATCACCTTAGTTTTTTATTAAATTGAATAGATTTTAGACAGTATATCTTTTTATTAAAGTTTCCATCCTATCTAAAATCCTCATAAATATTTCTGGGTCTTGTCCAAATATTGGGATTCTTACTGTGCCAAGCCCTTGAGACTTAACATATTCATTCACATCTTTATATCCTGTATCTATCTTTACACCCTTATATCCATGAACTAAACTCTCATCAGTTTTCATATCCTCTGCGACTCTCTTCATATCTGTTCTGGCTAATTGATAAGTAAAGCAGCCGACTGTAGGAGAAGCTTCTTCTCTGTTAGGAAAAGATGTAATCCCATATTCAGCTAACCTGCCTAAGAAATCAGTATAGTAAACATTTAATTGTACATTTCGGTCATTTAATGCTGCTGCGCCGCCTGCTTGTATCATATCATAGACACGCCTTTCTAATGCCCTTATCAAGCTAGTGTTATCAGTAGCAGAGGGTTTACCTTCTTCAAATTTTTCAGCAATTTCAGCTAAATTATGTATGCCAGCAACTCTTGCACCCTTTGCTCTTTCTAATGCTCTTGGAGTTGCATATGCCACAACTATTCCTGGAGGCAACATCCATGCTTTCTGAGAACCTGCAAAACCAAAGTCAATCCCTAATTCTTCTCTTGGTATATGTGCTCCTGCCATAAGGCTAACTTCATCAACGACTAAAAGTGGCTCTATACCTATCGCTTGCCTTAATCTCTCACCCTGGACTAATTGATAGCTTCCAGAAGTTGTGCAGCTGCTCGTAACAAATACAACATCTGGTTTATAAGTAGCAACAGCTGTAGCAAGCTGCTCTAGATCAACCACTTTACCAGGTGCGACATCTATTGCATTAACCTTAACACCTGCTTTTCTTAACTCAGTCATTGCCTTTTTGCTGAATACATCACTATTAACTAAAACTATATTTCCGACATATCTATGTGCTCCAGTATCATCTGTTTCTTGCCTTACTAATTGTGCGACATTAGAAAATTGGTCTGTTGCATGCCCTGTTGTGATAAATGGCTTTGCATAGCCTTCTATTTCTAATAACTCAGTCAATCCTGCACCTAAATTTTTCAATGTTTCAACAAAAACAGGATCTCTATGGCCAAGGATCGCCTGTGACAGAACATCTAGGTAACTTTTCTCACCAGCATGCGGTCCTGGCGCAAATAGATATACGTTAGGATTCGGTAAAGGTTCTTTCATGTTATCAAACACCCCTCTTGCTTTTTCACAACTCCTCTTTTTACAACAATTATAATCAACCAGAAATCAGATTCTATTTATATTTTTGATGGTTTTTTGGGAGGTTGCCTGTAATAAGTCTCACTCGATCTGCCTGTGTTATCTCTAAGAGTATAAGTTTGCTGATAAAGCCTTTTGTCATCCTGTAGCTGCCTTTTTACCGCAGCGGTTAATACTCCTCTGCCATCAGGATCTGGCGTTAAGCCACTAATAGCTCGCGGCAGAGTGTCTGACGAGGAGGAATATGCTAACTTCTCTTCTTTTACAGTAATGATCTTCTTTTTAGCTCCTGTCTTATCAGCAGCATCTTCTTCAGGCAAAGGTTTAGGATCCTCAATCTCCTTATATGTTATCTCATGCAGTTCATAGCTTCCTGAAACAGGAGGATTGCCTTCTGTCACTAACCTTTTAGCAGTGTTTTCAAATTTAATGATTATCCTGAATTCCCTGTCTGCACTTTCTGCCATATAGCTGTCTAACTTGGAATAGATCTCCTGCAGAAATTCCTTAAGAGATATTGCACTTTCTTTTGAAGATGGTCTCGTCAGGATATCTTTTCCATTACCAACAGACAATCCTATATCTGCTGAAGAAAATCCTATTTCTTCAAGCTTAGGCTGATCTAATCCTGCACCGTCTTCTAATATTGCATCAAGGTCATCGTTCATATTGAGAGAATTTCACAGGTTATTTTTAAAGTTAACTGAAAAAAATATCAAATTTTAACTACTGCTATAATCATTTATTACTACTTTATTAGCCAAAATTACAGGGGTTGGATTTGTCCTTATTTGGGTATATCTGGGATCTTCAATTATCATCTCAGCCAACATTTGGCCAGGCTTAACTGTTTCTTTTCCTCTTTTTCCGGTAAAATCATCTTTAGATTCCATTCCGACTAGTGCCAACCATGGGTCAGCATGTTCCCAGCTTGAAGAATATCTTACTGCAGGTTTCTGAGCTGTAGTTCCATCAGAAATTATTTCAATAAATTCATATCTGATTCTGTACCATTTGACTTCTGTTTGTGTGCCTTCACCCGCAGCTATAAATCGTTTTGGCTTTCCTGTTTCTTCGTCAGATATTGTTATCTTAAGAGCGTATGCCAAATTATTATCAAGCAATTTCGATAAATATTCTGTATTAGTTGCAATCTCATCCAGCATCTGGCTTGCTGTCACTTCTTTCCTATGTTCTTCTGGTGCAACAGGTATCTTTGTTCCATCTAATTTTTCTTCTACTCCTTGGGTCATTTTCTATGTCCACCTCATTTACTTCTTGTTAAAAATTTGTTAATTTATCCTAAGATTTAAGTAGGTGTTTTTAAAGGTGATGATAAAAATAAAGAATACTTGTTTTTATTACAAAGAAACTATTACTTCTTCCCACCCCTAAACTCATAGAATGGGCGTTTTACGACTTTTGCGCAAAAGAAGTTATCCCTGATCTTGACCGTAACAACTGTGTCTATCTTGGAATATGAAAAATCAACTAAACCCATCGCAACGCTTCTCTTTAATGTTGGGCAGAATGTTCCAGAAGTTACATAACCGATTTTCTTAGTCTTATCCTCGTCGAAGATTTCATAAGAATTTCTAGGCACACTCTTATCTATCATCTCAAGCGCAGCAATTATCCGTTTTGGGCCATTCTTTTTCTGGTCAGATAATATTTGTTTGCCGACAAAATCTATCTTATTTCCTTTATCATCCTTGCATTCCTTATTCTCCTTGACTGCCCAGCCTAATCCACCTTCGACAGGTGTGATGCTCTCATCTATCTCATGGCCGTATAAGCTGTAGCATGCTTCCAATCTTAATGTGTCACGGGCGCCAAGGCCGCAAGGCTTGATCTCAAATTCCTTGCCTGCAGCTAATAATAGGTTCCAGACTAAAGGCGCTTTCTCTGCTGCAAAATAAAGTTCAAAGCCATCTTCTCCTGTGTATCCAGACCTTGATATGATGCAATCTATCTCCTCTTTAGTTGAAGTAACTAACTTTGTACTTGAGAAATAAAATCTCTTCAAAGAAGCCAGATCAAGCTTTGTAAGTTTTTGAAGTGTCTTTTCTGCAAATGGACCCTGTATGTCTATCTTTGCTGTATCATCGCTTGCATCCACCAATTCAACTGCCAGATCATTCTTTGTTGCCTGGAATTTGAGCCAGTCAAAATCCTTTTGTATCGTGGAAGCGTTGACAACGATCAGGTAATTATTATCTTTAAACTTATACACAAAACTGTCATCTATAGTTGTGCCATTTTCATAACACCAGATATGGTACATTGATTTGCCGTCTTCTAATCTCGCAATATCATTTGTGCCTATGAGCTGAATCAATCTAAACGCATCTCTGCCAGAAACAAAAAACTCACCCATATGGCAAGTATCAAACAATCCTACTTTTGTCCTTATTGTAGTGTGCTCATCAATCACATTCGTGTACTGCACTGGCATAAGCCAGCCGCCAAACTCGACAATCTGCCCATGAAGCTTTACGTGCTCATCATAGAGAGG
>JAGVZX010000069.1 GCA_018302185.1 Candidatus Woesearchaeota archaeon | reverse complement strand
GTACATGGCAGAAATGTAGATGCATATGAGCTAATGCAGGCAGATTTCTTTAAAGCAGAACAAGGGATGCCTCAACCAGATAGGCAAAATGTAGTTAGAGGCGCATATAAAGAAATATTAACATACTGGTATCCAAGTGCAGATTCATCTGAAAGCGGACTTAGGTATATCCCAGAACTGCAATCAGCATTAGGCCCTGAAGCATGTAAAAAAGTTGCGCTGGAAGCACTGGAAGCTAAAGCTGATAAGCTAGTTGCAAAAGCTGCAGGACCTCATCATTCTTGTTTCTTGCACCCAGATGAAGCTACAAAATTAAATGCTTATATGAAGAAGTTTGGAATAGATGCTGAGGAAGCTAATCCAATCTTATTAGCATTGTATCACAGATTGGAGCCGCACTTAGACAAAACTGATCGTATATTGGAACAATTGGCAACTACTTTTAAATTAGGCGAACATGATCCTGCAGTTAAGGTTTATATGGATGCGAAGATAAAAGTTGCAGAAGCTGTTGGTGCTAAGGTTTAGATGAATTAATTCTATTCTTCTTTACATTTTATTTTTCTAACTCTTTAATCTATTTTTTTATCTTATTACCTTTCGAGTCGCCTTAATCTTTACAGATTAAAAGTGACGGCAGCCTGCGAGCACTTGCTTAGAATATCAAAGAGTTACTCCTCCTCTACCCATAGAGAAGTAGCTGCGTCATAAGGTAAATCATCTTATATATTTCTAGCTTAGCCAATAGATGGTCTTGCCCGTCGTAACTTGGCTTTGATCAATTGAATTGTGCTCGCAAAAATTGGCTGCCGTCACCTTTTAGGCGACTCGTGAGTTACCACAATTTCTGCTAAATATTTATATACCACAACATATTTTTATACATCATGGTGCAAAAAATAGAAAAACTAGTTCCAGACACTTCTGTGATAATTGAAGGCATCGTAAGCCAAAAATTAAAGAACAAAGAATATGAGATAGAGCAACTGATAATCCACGAAGCAGTCCTAGCAGAGCTAGAGCATCAGGCAAATACAAACCGAACAATCGGCTATCTTGGCTTGGCTGAAATAAAAAGACTAAACGATCTTTCTAAGGAACTTGGATTTGAGATGAAATTTATAGGAGTTCGCCCAAAGCCAATTGAGATCAGAAACGCATCTTTGGGAGAGATTGACTCAATTATCCGAGACACAGCATACAATGAAGATGCAACTCTGATCACTTCAGACAAAGTGCAAGTTAGGGTTGCAGATGCCAAAGGCATGAAGATTATCTACATCAAGCCTCACTTAGAAAGCAAAGACATCAAATTATATTCTTTCTTTGATGAAACAACCATGAGCGTTCACTTGAGAGAAAACGTCCAGCCATTTGCAAAGAAAGGAAAGCCTGGTGAATGGAAGTTTGTAGCTCTTCGTGATACTGTGCTTGGTCATGAAGAAGTACAGGAGATCTCCAGAGAAATATTTGAAGAGACCAAATTTAGGAAAGATGGGTTTATTGGGATTGACCGTCCTGGAAGCACGATTGTTCAGCTAGGCAAATATAGAATTGTAATCACAAGGCCGCCATTTTCAGATGGCTGGGAAATAACTGCAGTTAGGCCTGTTAAAAAACTCAATCTTGACGAATATGATCTTTCCGAAAATCTAAAGCAGAGAATTGCTGTGCAGGCAGAAGGCATGTTGGTTGCAGGAGCTCCTGGCATGGGAAAATCAACATTTGCGCAGGCGATAGCTGAATTTTACGCGCTTCAAAACAAAATAGTAAAAACTGTTGAAGCTCCTCGTGACTTAGACCTTCCAGAAACGATTACCCAATATTCGATTAACCATGGCAATGCGCAGGAAATCCATGATGTGCTATTATTATCACGTCCTGATTATACTGTATTTGACGAGATGCGTAACACAGATGATTTCAAATTATTTGCTGATTTGCGTCTTGCTGGTGTAGGCATGGTTGGAGTTGTTCACGGCACTAATCCGGTTGATGCCATCCAAAGATTTATTGGCAGGGTAGAGATGGGTGTTATTCCGCAGATAATTGATACTGTTATCTTTATTAAAAATGGAACTATTAATAAAGTTCTCAGCTTAAAGATGATGGTTAAAGTTCCTTCTGGCATGACAGAAGCTGATCTTGCCCGTCCTGTTGTTGTCATAACTGATTTTGAGACAGGCAAGCTTGAGTATGAGATATATTCCTATGGAGAAGAGACTGTTGTTATCCCTGTCAGTAAAGAAGATAAATCTGGCGCGCAGAGATTAGCAGGAGATTCAATTGCAAGAGAATTCAAAAATTTCAGTGATCATGTTGAGGTAGATGTTGTCTCTCCAAACAAGGCAGTTGTCTATGTACCAGAGAAAGACATTGCGCGAATAATAGGCAAACAAGGCAAGAATATAGAAGCGACTGAAAAAAAGCTAGGCATAAGTATCGAGGTTCGCGAGCTTAGCCAGCATTCAGGCAATGGTTATGGAAGCAAAGATGCACTTTCAAGTAAAACTTCGGTATCAGGACAAAGTAATAATTCAGGCAAAGAAGTTCATTTCGACCATCAGATAACTAAGAAAGCTATCTTGTTTTATCTTGACCCAAGCATGCAGGACAAGGATGTTGACCTGATGATAGGAGATGATTATCTGATGACTGCAAAAACAGGAAAGACAGGCATGATCAAGATAAACAGGAAGAACAAGATCAGCCATATTTTGGTGGATGAGTTGGATAATAAAGGAAAGGTTAGGCTGGTTGGGAAGTAATATTGATTCTATAATTTAATTCGCAATTTCACACTCATGGCTCAGGAAAATTTAGAGATAAGGAAGTCTGGCATTTCAGGTAATGGTGTTTTTGCTAAAAAAGCGATAAGAACAGGAGAAACAATTTGCTTTATGCAAGGAAAATTATGCACTTTATCTGAGATGATTGTCGTATTTGATGATGATAAGAAAGAAGGTTCAGACCCTCTTGGGATTGATGATGATATGTATATTGATCTAGAAGAGCTTTACAGGTCAATCAATCACTCTTGCGATTCAAATGCATTTCTAAAAGGAAAAAATGAGCTTGTTGCTTTAAGGGATATAACTGAACATGAAGAGATAACCTATGATTATTCAACGACGATGGATGACAATAAAGAGGTGATTGAGGAGTCTGGAGCAGAGCTATGGACAGTTGAATGCAATTGCAAAAGTAGAAATTGCCGAAGAATAATAGATCAGTTCAAAACATTATCAAAAGAAGTTCAGGCATTTTATCTCAAAAATAAATTTGCTCCTGATTTCATCTTAAGGAAGTTCTCTCAATAAAAATATATCTAGTTCTAGTGATGATGTCTTATGTTAATTATTAAAATATCATATCGCAATGTTAGAATCAAGCATTGATTTGCCGTGCACTCTTTTGGCAGAGTAATGCGGCAGAGAATTGATGTTTTGTAAGCTCTCTTTTCTTGTTTCTATCAAGCTAAATGTATCAAAATACAGGCTGTCAAAATAGTTTATAGTTATCTTTTTAGAGAAATATCTGGCTTTTCTGTGTACAGCTGCCTTATGTTCAACACCTTCTTTTATTATCCTAGCCAATAACATCACTTCTTTTTTTATTACTATTATCTGTTCTAATTGCTTATACTCTTATTTCTATTTTGGCGAAACTAGCTTAGTAAGAATCCAGCTAGATAAGATATCTGTATATATATACCTTATGACACATTTATGGCAAAATGAAATATAACAAACAAGATCAAAAACAACAAAAAAATCCAAAGCCAAGGCAAAACTCATTATCACTATAGCAGCTGCCGCCAATTTAGTTGGCACAAATCCATTTAAAGAAGCCAAGTTGCGACGGGCAATACCCTCTAAATTGCTAATCAACTGACATAGTACGCAATGCTTTTCCAGTTTCACCTCTAGTCTCTAAACCTAGAGGAGGAGCAACGTCGGTGTAACTCAGCCTGGTTAGAGTGCGAGTCTCATAAGCTCGAAGTCGGGAGTTCAAATCTCCTCACCGACATTCATACAACTAGTGAACTTCTCCCTATATCTCAGTTTGGGATATAAGGTCTAGGTCCAGAATTTTTATAATTTCTTAACGATAGAAGCAGCTTTCTGTACTTTATTCATGTTCCCAATCACAAACTCCCTGATAAAATACTCATGCACAGAAGTATCTCCTGTAAGCTCAGGATGGAAAGTAGATAACAGGATGTTCTGCTGCCTTGCCATCACAATCTCATCATTTATCTTTGCAAGGATGCGAAGAGAATTAATGCTGCCCTCTTTATTATGGACTCTCATCTTAGGTGCTCTAATAAAAACACCCTGGAACTTACCAATCTCTTCAATATCCAGCTCTGCTTCAAAGCTATCAATCTGTCTTCCATATGCGTTTCTTTCAACTTCAATGTCTGCAAGATTCAGAGAGAATTGTGTTGAAGAAAGGTCTAATGAATCTTTCTGCGCATTAGAAATCTTCTTCGCAACAACAATCGCGCCTGCGCAAGTACCAAATATCGGCATCCCATTATTGTGTTTCTCAATTATTTTCTTATCTAATTCATACAATTGCATCAGCTTGACCATAGTCGTAGATTCGCCGCCTGGAATTATCAATCCATCTACTTGCTCTAGATCAGCAGGCAACTTAACTTCAACTGCTTCAACATTGCATTTCCTTAAAGCATTAACATGCTCTCTAAATGCGCCTTGTAATGCCAGTACTCCTATTTTGATCATTTTATCCTAGAAAATGCTTATTATTTTTATGTGTTGCTGTTTAAATTTGTCATCTATTATTCATTGCTAGTTTTTAACAATATTTTTAATTATGCTCTCAATTTCAATATTAAAATGCCAACAATTATAGATCCGGAAATTGCAGAACATCAATCGTTTATTGATATGATAGAACAAGCAGATATTGTTACAGTAGAATCCAGGCATCATAATGGTTTAGAGATTTTATTATTGAGGCCTAACACTAAAAAGGTAGAATCTGTGAAAGGCAAAATTATTTCTTGTGACACATATGTTATAAACAAGGGTAGATATAAAAATATTGTAGTTGATCCTGGTTATCCTTTGTCTCTTCTGCCTTATTGCTTTGCTTATCTAAATGCGAGATTTGGGCTTAGCGGTATGCATCCTATTTTATTGACTCATCGCCATCCTGATCATATGTATGGCATATTCATTCGTGCAGGGGTAGGCACATTATATATGGGAGAAGAAGACATCACAGGTGTATTAGAAACTGCTGCTAATCCTTTTAGTTTAGCGAATTATGGTACTCTTGTTAAGCATGGCTTTCCGATTCCTCCTGCAGACCCTGATTTTAAGACAGAATATCCTCTTGAAAGAGTAAAAAGCATAGAATCATTAGCTTCATTACCAATACAAGGGTTTGAGGAATTAACTTTTAGGAGAGTAGGTGTGCATTATACACATCATTACATTTTTAGCATAGGCGGCTATTGTTTTGCAGGTGATTTGGTGTCTGTAGTAACATTAAAAGACGGCAAAAAACAGTTAGTTGCAAGGTTTGATCTTAATGATTCAGATTGGCAAAAATATGCAGCAACAAACGATCCTGATATTCTAACCACAGGCGCAAAACTCCAGGAAACAAATTTAGATAAGGCATTGCATGATATCATTAATGATAGTTCAATCCATACATTATGTTTAGGTCATGGGGGCTTTTTATTAAAACAAGAATTAGTAGAATTGTTACAAACAAATGCCATTAAGAAAGTGTATCCTGTCCCTAAACTAACACCGAAAGTTGCTTGATTAGAATTACCATCCTCTATTTGCCATCTTAACTTCAAGTTTTACACCTACTATCTAATAGTAAAAAACAATAAGATTTAAATATAACCTCTACCCAAAACTGATTTATGGCAACAAATCGTTTTGGAGATGGCGGAAAAGATAAGGTTATACAATTTCAGAAAGGTGTATTTACTGATCCTATCAATCTGCTTGTTAAGGTAGATGAATCTAGACCTATAGGCAGGTTTATGAAAGATGCATTTGCTGCATATGTTCTAGATGCAGAACAACATCAAAATTATGAAGCATTAGGCAATACTTTCAGAGATGAAGATTTAGATGCAGTATTAAGAGAAAACCCTGACTTATATACTAAATACCAAGCAAGAATAAATGAGCTTATAGCAAATCCTACAAAAACAGAATATAGTGTTGGTAAGGCAAGAGGACCAGAAGAATCAGAGACTGCACAATCTGTCTTGGAATATATTACTGGAGATAAATTAGTTGAAATGTTTGGAGCAGATTTAAACACCTTGTTGGGATTGGAAACTCTTCCTTTTGTTTCAACACCTACTGGCAGAATTTATGGGTTGTTTCCAGACGTTTCACCTGATAGAAATAGATTTAATCTGCGATTTAACGCACAAGATGATAGTGAGATTGCATGTTACTCTATAGATGAAATGTTCAAAGTAAATGATAATATGAGAGAATTTGTTGACAAAAACAATGTGACGAGTTTATTACTTTTATCAAGTCTTGGTTTTAATGACAGTTTAATTTCAAATGATAGGATAATTATAAATATAAGAGATCAAGTTGCTGAGTTAGCAAAAAAGAAGTTTAGGGATTACGTTGTAAAGGACTAATATATTATCTTACCATCCTCTATTTGCCATCTTAACTTCTAATTTCTCTATCTCTATTCCCTGCATCGCTTCTCCCAAGCCTTCAGAAACTTTTGCAATAATTTCTGCATTCCTAAAATGAGTAGTTGCTTCAACGATTGCTTTAGCTCTCTTCTCAGGGTCTTTGCTTTTAAATATTCCACTGCCAACAAACACTCCGTCAACACCTAATTGCATACAAAGTGCTGCGTCTGCTGGAGTTGCTATTCCTCCTGCAGCAAAATTGACAACAGGCAGTCTTCCAAGCTGTGCAGTTATTTTAACAAGTTCAAATGGTGCTCTTAATTCTTTTGCAGCATTCATTAGCTCTTCTTCTGGCAAAGTTGTCAATCTTCTTATCTCAGCATTTATTGTCCTTATATGCCTTACTGCTTCAACAACATTTCCTGTGCCAGCTTCTCCTTTTGTCCTGATCATCGCAGCTCCTTCACCTATTCGACGAAGAGCTTCTCCTAAATTAGTTGCACCGCACACAAAAGGAACTTTAAATTTATTTTTGTCAACATGATTTTGCTCATCTGCTGGAGTCAGAACTTCGCTTTCATCAATATAATCAATGCCAATTGCCTCAAGAACCTGTGCTTCAACAAAATGCCCTATCCTGACTTTTGCCATCACTGGGATAGTAACTGCCTGCATTATCTCTTTTATCATGCCAGGATCAGACATCCTTGCAACTCCACCATCTCTTCTAATATCAGAAGGAACTCTTTCAAGAGCCATGACTGCGCAAGCTCCTGCTTTCTCTGCGATTATTGCCTGCTGCGCGTTGACAACATCCATTATCACGCCGCCTTTCAGCATCTCTGCTAGTCCAGCTTTTAATTTGAATGTTCCTTTGTGCGCAGTATTCTGTATACTATTTGAAACATTATTTGTAGTATTTTCGATCTTAAATCCCCCAGTAAGTTGAATTTCTGCATAGAAACAATTATTTGTTTTTAAATCTTTGGGAATTTTCTCGTCATAAAAACATTATTAAGATCTAAGCTCTAACTCTAACTGTTAAATCTATCAGATCTGGGATGCTCTCTCTAGGTGGCCTTGCCTGTGATTCTGGAATTCTTTGCCCTAAAAATCTTCTTGCATAATTAACGAATTCAGGAGTGACTTGCATATTTGTATAATCTATCATGCCTTCTGGTCTAGCTTTTCTTACTACAACAGCTTCTTGAAGAGGAACTTCCACAACGTTCAATTTACCAGTTCTTTCATCAACTCTGATAGCTGCTACAACACCATATCTTCCATTTATCAATGCATCATAAGCAGCTTCTCCTGATGATCTTGCAGCATCTAAATCAATCGCAATAGGCGGAGAATCCCTTCCATCATATTCTACTACCTCACTATATGGCTTTAGTTTAGTATTGCCTTTAACTGCATTTTCTAAAGCTAACGCAACTATCTTAGGTTTTAACTTGGGATGGCCAAAGTCATCAAGGTCTACTTTCTCGCCAGCTAATTTAGGTGTGTATGGCTCCAAGCCTTTTATCTTAACTCCTTCAGCGACAACGACAACAGCAAAGCCGCGACCATTGTACAATCGCATGTTTTTCTCGTACGCTTCTTGTACTTTAGTGATAACTTCTTGCAAAGTATATTCATGTTCTCCTCCTATGACTAAATCTGCATGCCCATAATGTGCTGTTCCAGCAACAACCCAATCAGTATTCCTTCCAAATGCTACAACAAAATGGACTCCGTTATTTGTAAATGCATTATGAAATGCATTTCTTGTAAGCTGGGAAGCTACGTCAACAAAAGTAGGATATCCAAGTGTAAAATCAGTTCCTGACAAATCATTATCCATTGTTTTTGGCCAGCCTACAATTGGCAAATGTTTGCCTGTTCTATCAAAGTAATCTTTATCTATAGAATTTGCTACACCAAGCGTATCTTCGCCGCCGAAAGGGATCAATCCAGTATGTTCTGGATCCATAATTGCTAACAAGTCATCTAAAGTTGCTTTATCTCTGCTATTTCTCAGTAAAGATCCTGCACGATTTGACCACCATCTAACATTTTCTGGCCTTAAAATCATGCCTTCTCGTTTTTTAACTCCTAGCCATCCTCTGTCAATACCAATTACCTTACTACCTTCATATGCAGCTCTATTGACTATCGCATTTATTGCACCATGATATGGGCTTACGTGGCCGCCATTTGTCAGAAGCAAGGTTGTATCGATACTATTTGCCATTATCCAATCACCTTAATCACTACTCTCTGTTTCATTTATTTTATAATCTTAACTTTAATTAAACGAGTTTAATTTCATATTTAAAAATATTGTGCCAAAAATTAATAAAAAATCCCAAACTTCAGTTAATTTTTTAAAGCATCAGTCTATTGTAGAGTTATGACCGAACAAAATTCAATAGTAACAAAATCCCAAATAGAGGAAGCCTTAAAACAGTGCTATGACCCAGAGCTGCTGATAGATGTCTGGACATTAGGCTTGATATATGACATAAAGATAGATGATGCTGCAAATAATATAGAAATAACCATGACATTCACTTTCCCAGGCTGTCCATATGGCCCTATGTTAGTTGAAGACATCACAAAAAAAATTAAAGATATACCGGGAGTTAAAAACGTAAAAGTCAATGTTGTTTTTGAGCCTCCATGGAAGCCTAGTGATGAGCTTAGGGCGATGCTTGGCGTTTAAGTGAAATCTTCGTTTTTCAACCGAAAAGTTTAAATAAGTGAGCTCACTTATTTCTATTTATGACTAATATAACCTTATCTATGGAAAAATCTGTATATAGCAGGATGCGTAAGCATAGCGAGATAAAATGGAGTGAATTCGTCCGCAAGGCTATAAAACAGAGATTGGATGAATTAGATAGTTTAAAAAAAAGTAATAATTATGAATCTGTATTTACTATGTTAGCTTCTGAGGACGTATTAAAAAAAGAATGGGATAATGAAGCTGATGAAAGGTGGAATGATGTATGACCAAAAAGATATTGTTCTTATTCCGTTCCCATATACTGATTTAACTGCAGCAAAGCAAAGACCTGCACTGATAATCTCCAATGAAGCAATAAACAAAACACAAGACAGGATTTGCTGTTTGATTACAAGCAATGCTTCTGCTGAAGGGATAGAATTGACTAACAAAGTTTTTGTTGCTGGTAGTTTGCCATTGAGAAGCTGGATAAAGCCTCATCGTATATTTACGATACATGAAAAAATAATTAAGAGAAAACTTTGTACTATTACAGATGATTTTCATGACAAAGTGATCATGCAGCTTAATGATGTAATAAAAAGGCGTTCTTGATAAATGTCTTCTAGCTTATCCTGAAAAATGCATCGAAAAGCTTATAAATAAGTCTAACTTAGTCCTACTTAGGTGAACTAATATGGTACAAGCGCTAGTTGAAATTGATGATAACACAAATAGGGTTTTAAGTGTTGTTAAAGCTAAGTATGGGCTTAGAGATAAAGGTGAGGCTATAAGATATGTTGTTTCTGAATATATTGAGCAGGATGCTGAGCCTGAGCTCAGGTCAGAGTTCATAAAAAAGATGGAAGATATTAAGAATCAGAAAAGCATAAGAGTTGTAGATTTTGCTAAGCGATATGGATTAAAGAATGCTTAACTTAATTCTAAAAAAGAGTTGAACAATAATGTATGATTTGGATATTAAGCCAGAAGCTGATAAGATTTTTTCTAAATTATCCAAGAAGAATCCAAAACAATTAATGATAATACACAAAAAGATAGCAGAGATAAGACAATATCCTTTTGGCTATAAAAATCTGCGGCAGCCATTGCATATGTTTAATAGGGTGCATATTGATACGCATTTTGTTCTCCTATTCAAAATTGATCACACCTTAAAAATTGTAGAAATTTATTATTATGATCATCACGATTATATCTATAAGTGGCAGTCTAGAATAGAAGAGTAGTTACCTCCACTTAATAGAACATCCCATTGAGGGTTTTTGTTGGAAATCAATCTTCTCATTAGCAATAGTTTTCCTGATTGCAGTTACCAAATCATGAGTCTTTGCTTTGCTCTCATCCATATATCCGTCATCAATCC
>JAGVZX010000068.1 GCA_018302185.1 Candidatus Woesearchaeota archaeon | reverse complement strand
GGTGTATCTTGTTATTTTTGTTGCTCTTTGCGTCATTTTTTCTTGGTTTTGGGTTCAGACTGCTGGTATGGATGCGAAGAGTCAGGCGAAGCAGATTATGGCTTCTGGTTTGCAGGTTCCTGGTTTTAGGAAGGATGAGCGTGTTCTTGAAGCTCTTCTTCAGAGATATATTACTCCTCTTACTGTTATGGGGGCGGTAACTGTTGGATTTCTCGCGGCTATTACTGACGTCTCTGGTGCTTTAACGTCGGGTACTGGTCTCTTGTTGACCGTTATGATTATTTATCGTTTCTATGAAGATATTGCGAGATCTCATATGATGGATATGAATCCTTTGATGAGAAAGTTTATGGGTGGGTCGTAGAGGGCAATGGTACTGAACGCTTTTACATCTTGGTTTTTGTCTCTTTCCCCTATTATTTCTGTTTCTATTGTTTCAATTATTGTATCCATAATTACTATTCTTATCTATAAAAGGTTCACGAATCAGACATTGATGAAATCTTTGAAGGATGAGTTGAAAGAATTGCAAAAATCTGCGAAAGAGTTGAGGGACAAACCTGAAGATGCTATGAAGGTTCAGAAGCGTATGATGGAAGTGAATATGAAGTATATGATGCAGAGTATGCGTGCAACAATTATTACCATGCTTCCCATAATATTGATTTTTGGTTGGATGAATGCTCATTATAGTGTTCAGCCAATTCTTCCTGGCGAACAATTTCGATTGCTTGTTGAAACTGTTTCTCCTATGAATGTTTCCATCATTTCTTCTCCCGGAGTAACGGTTCAAGATTCTAGAGTGTTGAGTACAGGCATAGAATTTTCTATGGTTGCACCTTTAGAAGGAACGTTTGATATTTCTTTAAGTGCTGGCGGTAAGAATTATGCTTCTTCTGTTGTGGTTTCAAAAAGTTTGTCAAATGTTGTTTCTAAAACAAATATCAACGATGGATTCGTAAAATCTATTAGCGTTCCATACAAAAAATTGATAGTCTTCAACCTTTTCGGATGGCAGTTAGGATGGTTAGGAGTCTACATTATCGAAAGCATTCTCTTAAGCTTAGGATTAAGAAAATGGTGGAATGTGTATTGAATCGAAACATTTAAATATTTAAACGTATTTACGTTTTATTATGGTAAGCGTTACACTTTCCCTTCCGGAACAAGTTCATATGAAGATGAAACTGTTTGATGAGATAAATTGGTCAGGATTTATTCGAAGATGCATACTCCAAAAAACGCATCAGCTTGAGATGAAAGAACAATTACTTGCAGGGGTGCAAAAGGATGAAGAAATTGGACGCTGGTTTTCACAAATTTCTACACCTATGAGAAAAGAACGTGTTTCCGCGCTCAAAAAGAAAGGATTGATATAAATGAAATTTGTTGTTGATACAAATGTTCTCATAGCATATTTTTGGGAGCACTCAACAACAAGAAAAATTCTCCAACACCCAAAACTACAACTTTTCACGACCGGATACTCTTTTGTAGAAATAGAGAACCATTCTGAACACATACTCAAAAATGCCAAAATAACGAGAGACATATTCAAAAAGACTGTTGAGGAACTGAAAAGTATTGTAACGATTGTGCAAATCGAAGAATATCAAACGTCGTTCTCGAAAGCAAAAATGATAACTCCCGACAAAAATGATATAGAGTTTATCGCCCTCGCACTTTCTATGAGTATATCTCTTTGGACGAATGATGAAGAATTAAAACAACAAGAAGAGGTTGACATTATCACAACGAGAGAGGTCATAGAAATACTTTTTTAGTTCACTCAAACACGCATCGTGGTGGTCCTATGGATACGAATTCTTTTTTGGCGTGTATATTATTTTATATTTCCTTTTTTATTATATTCATAATTTTGTGAATATCATGTTCTGTTTTCTGTATAAATGTTTGTAATTGTGATTCTTTGAGATTTTTAAATCTCATATCTATATTTCTGAACGCAGTTTTGAACATTCTGTTTATATCCTCTTCTTTTATTGTTTCAATAGTTTTTTGGAGTAGTTGTTGAACGTGCTCGTTCCCTTTCCATTGTTCAATGTGTACATTTTTGATGAGTTGTGAAATATCATACAGATCCTTGAATTCATTTCTGTTGGTGAATGCGATGAGTTTCCCTATAAAAAGTCTTTCTTGTGAATACAAGAGAAGTTCTCCTCTCTGCTCAAATATTTTTGGTAGTTCGACAAAATCGATGTCTATCTTTGTATGATATATTTTGTGTGTTTTGAGTTGTATACTGATATGATATCTTTTTGTAGATGCAAATCCTGCTTTTGTTATTCTATACTCTGTAAGAATCTTTTGTTCTTTCAATTTTTCAAAAATATTTTGTATATACTGTTCTATCTTTGTATATTTCTGAATGTATTGTTGTTCAACATCAAAATCTAAATCTTCAGATTCTCGATGATGGTCAAGATAGTACAATGAAAGTGCAGTTCCTCCTTTCAGAACAAGGTTGTGGGGATTATCTTTTTCTACTTCTTTCAAGAATTGAGCAAGAATATTGAGTATGCGTGTCATTTTTTTATACTCCATACAGAGAATAATTTATTGTATGTTCTGTATTGGTTTCTTCTTTTACTTTTTTCATTGCAAAAAGATCTCCGTATCGATGAAGCATTTGGTGCCATATTTTTTCTGTATACTTATTTTTTGTGTATCTAACATCTTTTAATATTTGTTCATTTGTTGCGTACGCGAGTCCGTTTTCTTTGTCATTTTTTCCTTTTGTATTTCTCAATGATTTTACTCGTATAAATTTTATTGTGCAACCATGAATTCTAATTCTTCCAGTAATACTTGTATTTATTACTTCTATACTCTTTGGATCATAATACCAACCATATCCATTGTGGCGAAGTGCTTCCAGTCCTGTAATATAATACTGGTTTAGTGATTGAAGAATAGTGTTTAATTTTCCATCATGGTTATCTTTTTCTGTGAGTTCTTGTACTGCATTCATCTTTTTTTGTATTCCTCCGCGCAGGTATCGTTTCTCATTTTCGTCCAGTAGTTCTCCCTTCATCATTTTTTTGAGTACTAAAAATTGTACTGGTTTGAACAGTACTGGGACGATACTCCCCTCTTTCCTCACTGCGCGTTCAAGAAGTTGTTGAGGTATCATGGTAGGATACATATATATCCTTACATATATAAATGTTTGTGTTCATGTTGTTTTAATCACTCAAACACGCATCGTGGTGGTCCTATGGAGACGAATTCTTTTTGGAAGAGTGATACTTCAATAGTTCTATTGTTTGGGAATACTTCTTCAATTTCTTGTAATTTTTCTCTTAATTCATACGGGTCTTGAACAAAAAGTCCGAACTCTATGACTTGGTCTCCAACATATTCTGCAATGAATGAAACATTTTTATGTTGTCGTAAGTAGTTAAAAAGTTTTTGTTTTTCGTCAACGTTCTTGTTGATGATAAAAATACTATATTGAAAGAATCCTATTTTTGAAACGTCAACAAAAAGGGAGTATGATTCTATGTGACCACTTTTTTCTAAGTGTTTTATTCTTTGTGCGACTGCAGGCCCCGTAAGAGCTGTTTTTCCGGATAATGCAACACAATCAACTCTTGAATTTTTTGAAATCTCTTGAAGAATAATTTTATCTTTTTTATCGAGTGTATACAACGTAAATGATTTCTTAGGTGTTGGTGTTGGAGTATCTCCAAAATATTTCTGATAAAAGAATGTTGATTTCTTGTGGAGTAGAAATCTGTGGTCTAGGATTGTATCTTTGAATGTGTGATATATTGTAGAAAATTTTTGATCTAATTCCTCATTTGTTTTTCCAATAATTGAAAACCCAAAACTCCAAACTCCAGAAAGCTCCGCAACCCATGATACAAATGATGTTTCTGCGAGAAATTCTTTGAATTCTTTTTGTCGTGTTGCTTTCACGTTCACAAAGACTGCTGCGCTGATAAAACCCATCTTTTGTACATTAATTTCTGTTACAAACTCTAAAATAATCCCTTCTTTTTTCAATCGATTCAAGCGATATGTTGCAACCTCTCTCGAAACCTTTATCTTCTTTGCCAATTGAGTTATTGGGGTTCTTGAATGCTGCATTAATATCCGTATGATATCTTTATCCTTTTTATCCATATTTTACATTATAAAATATATTCTGTATATAAACTTTATTATTGTAAATATATACAGATTAAAGTTTATATATATTAACAATATTCATTAAAGAGTGATTACAATGAATATTTTAGATAGTTTAGAACCTGTACTTACGCAATCAACATCTGTAAAACTACTGGATGAGAAAATAAAAGCATTTGCTCACACATTTGATGAATCAAAAGTATATCATTGGTTGAGCATTTGTCCATTTGATTTACGACAGTTGACGGAAGTAGAAAAAATGAACTTTCTTTTCACTCTTGATTCCATAAGTTTTAGTTATTGGGGTACTCCTCGGTGGACTGTTGACTATTCAGGGAAAATATATGACGGTTCAAAAGCGATGATGATTTGTTTGGTAGGTGCAATAGCTGTTGGTGCAAATTTTTCTCCAAAGTGTTTGGCAAATATTCAAAGATCAGATTTAGAGAATATATTGAGAGGTAGTGTAGAAATACCATTGCTTGATGAACGAGTAAAAATTTTGAATGAGGTTGGCAGGAATACGCAGAAGAAGTATGGAGGAGATTTTAGGTATATTGTTGATTCTGCGGAAGGTGATGTGATACGATTTATTGATATAATAGTTGGCACGTTCCAATCATTTGAAGATGTATCGGACTATAATAGAAATAAAGTATTTTTTAGAAAACGTGCACAACTTTTAGCAGCTGATTTGAACAATTTTTTTGGATGTTTTGAGACTGTTGAAGTATTAACTGCTTGTGCGGATTATAAAATTCCTCAAGTTTTAAGGAGATATGGTATTTTACAATACAGTGATGAATTACAAAAGAAAATAATTTTAAGGAAAAAAATTCTTGTTGGAAGCATGGAAGAAGTAGAAATAAGAGCTCACACGATTCATGCTGTTGAACTAATAAAAAAAGAGTTGAACTGTGTAACATCAAACCAAATAAATGATTATCTCTGGTTGGAAGGACAGAAAAAAGAATTAATTGATGAACCTTATCATAGGACGAGGACTATTGCTTATTAAAGGTTTACGAAACATTATTAAACCAGTGAGGACTTCCTTTTCTTGATGCTTATGCCTCTTGAATTGATTGAAAATTTTGGCGTGAAAGGGTTTTCGTACGATCCGCATACTAAACTTACTCATATTGTTCGTGATGATGTTTCTGGGTCTTATGATGCTATGAAGGGCGCGTTGCAGTGTATGGCCACTGTTGATATTTCTCATGGTTTTAATCGTGATCAGGTTGAGGCGTATACTTTGACTGTGAAGAATGCTGCGAAAAGGTTTCTTGAAGAATTTCTTCCTGGGACTTCGACTGTAAAAATTTCAGATGTCCAGCACCCGTCAGGACGCAATTATAAATCTGAGGCATGTATTGATCTCGTTTTAGCCCACCCGTTAGAGAGTTCTCATGACCCTTCATGGGATCGTTCTTTGAGTGATACTAAAGTTTTACCAGTGTCTAAACTTGTTGCTCCTGTCAGAGATAGTGATTATGCTCCTGTTATGAGGGTTGGAGTGTATAATGGGGAGTTAGTCATGGATGGTAGGTTGCGTTTTGGCAATAATCCTGTCGTGAATGATGCTTTGAGATTGAGTCATGCGATTCGTTTTGGTGGTCTTGTCACATCAAAAAATCTTGCATTGGAGACTGTTGGTGATCAGGTTCCAACAGACAAAGGTTTTATTGGCAGTCGTTCTCTAAGAATTTTTCCAGCGTACGAATTGTTAAATTATTCTCGTGACGCGTGGAATATTATATCATTCTTTGCAGATAATAAGCAGGTGTATCAACCTCTTATTGATTCTTGGGATACTATGACTATATTACAAGGGAAAGCGAAAAGGGATGATGTGATACAACCTCCAAGCGTTCAAGAATTAGTCGACGCGGAAAATTTTTATTTGTCAAATCTGGCAAGAGCTTTTATAGGTAGAAAAGGTAGTGATACTGGAATTGATGATTGAGATGTTCATTATTTTATGTGTAGCGGTCATACTATTAATGCACAAAAAACATTCATTCATCACGCAGGCGGTCAGTACCCAATCACTAAAATTTTTCATTATAAACACTCGTCATGCAATAACAACAAAAAAAGTTTTTTCTTCTGACCGCCCGAGAGTTTGCATCATGTTATAGTAAACAACCCATACGTCCGCTACACATACACAGTATACAAATGTTCTTTTAGATACTAAGTATCGAAGAGTTTCTGAATTTATCGGGGCAAGACAATTGATAGGGTAAAAGAATTGTTGAAAACAAATATTTCTTATGATTTTGTTCATAATCAATACAATCTTACTTGGGAAGAGTTAGAATCTTATGCTAAAAGAGCAAAATTAGTGGTTGTTGAAATAATTGGTGCTTCTGTTTTTATGCATCGTGTTGATGAGAAAGTTTTGGAAAAATTGGAAAAAGGTGGAGTGATCAGGAAAGAACTTTTAAAGATAGAACTTGAAAATTGTACTAATAGATCACTTGTAAACTTTGCTGGACACTTACAAATTGTTTGTAAAAAGAAATAATATTAATATTTTCAAACAATAATTTAAGATAGTCTCATCATGGTTATGAGAAATCCTAATGATACCATTAAATTGATAAATCCAAATAGTCCTCCCATTATGATTGATATAAGTGCCAATGTCTTTAGG
>JAGVZX010000067.1 GCA_018302185.1 Candidatus Woesearchaeota archaeon | reverse complement strand
CAATATCAACTGCCCTAGAAATAAATTTGCCTCTTGCTTTCACTATGACTTCATCCATGTTCTTGGTAGTAAATTGCATGACTACACCGGTCACATAGTTCATGAATGGCTTGCCGCCAACAAAGATAGTGTTGTCGTTGTCTGTCATTTGTACGCCGCCTGATTGCTGTAATCACTAAAATCAATACAACGTTAGATATTAAATATTCTAATATACCCAAATAAGACTTAAAGATAATTAAACAAAAAATAACTCAACTGATCATTTATATGAACCTTTCTTTGTTCTTCATCAATCTGGTAACATAGCCAGAGATGATATTTCTCAATTTCTTGTTTTCGACATTTGCAAACTGCCTTATTAATGGCTTATTCTCATCAAAAGTAGGCTTAAACTCATTCAGATGCTTTCTGACAAGTGCTAAAGTAATTCTTTTTACAAGCTTTGTTTTTATTCTTCCCATTTAGATTCCCCTCTCATGTTTATTGTTGACTTAAGTTATAGCTAAACTCTCATGAAATCGCTAAGCAAGAGCCTAGAATATAGATGTTAAGGGAGCTTGATATTTAAGTTTTTTGGTAAAGAACAAGAGATTTGCTGGGTTGATTGAGGAGCAAAGCTTGCTAAGAGAATAGTCTAATTCTGGCTTAAATCCACACACCAAAGTATCTTTCTAATAATAGGAAGTTTTATATAGTATTATTTATTTAATAGCTAATATTAGTTTATTTAATTAGAAGATTAATATAATAAGAATGATATTATCGTTTATACGATAACTTAAGCCTTAAACGCATAAACCTGAAAAAATACTTTGCACTCAAAAAGGTAACATATTAATGGACAACTATATAGAGATAATCAGCATATTCTATAAAGATTTAGATAGAGAGTACACTATCAGGCAGGTTTCTAAGCAGATAAAAAAAAGCTATGCGTACACAAATATTCGCTGCAGAGAACTTATTTCTCAGGGTATTTTATCAAAAAAGGTTGTTGGCGCTTCTATATTATGCAGATTAAATTACAAAAGCGATAAGACGCTTGGATTGTTGGTGCTAAAAAGCATCCTTGAAAAAACCGCTGAGATTGAGAAAGAAAAGAAAAATGAAAATGATAAAAAACTTGCAGAAGATTTTAAAGAAGTTGAGCGCAGCTTAAAAGAGTTTTCTGAGAGCATATTTTTTGCGCAAAATAAGTTTCATGTCATCTGCAAAAACGAGATGGAACTGAATCAAAAGCTTTCTTCTCTCAATTTGAGTTTAAAGAACAGTTCTGGATTTGCTGTCTATGACAAGCAAAGCTTCGTGCAGTATGTTAAGCAGAACGGATTGAAAGAGATTATTCTGATATATGGGTTTGAAAATTTTTGGAGAGTGATCGCTGATGGGATATGATAACAAAATATTCGTAAACAAGAAAGCGCAGCTGACTGCAATCCTATTGATAGCATTTGTCATCCTTGCAACTGCTTCTGTATATTTTATGCTGCGCGGATTCAGGGTTGAGAAGCAGCTTGAGAGCGAGATAGAATTCATAAGCTCTGTAAGTGGAGAGGCAAAGCCTATCGCATTGTTTGTAGGAGAGTGCATCAAAGGAAGCTCTGTTCCTGCATTAAGATTATTAGGATTGCAAGGAGGAAGCATAAGTGATGCTGGCGAAAAAGTCGACTCAGAATATGGCAAGCTTACTTACGGCTTTAATGGAAAAAATACTTTAGCAACATTAGAGCAGATGAGGCAGGAGATTGCTGTGTATATGAACTCTGCTATCGAGAATTGTGCAGACTTCTCTGGGTTTGAGCAGCAGGGATATAAGATTGAGAAAGGAAAGGTAAATACATTCGTTGATCTCAGCAAAGATAAGATAACTTTCAATGTTGAGTATCCTTTGAAGATAGCAAAAGGCAGTTTTACTCAGGACATAAAGGATTTCAGGCAGGAAGTTAAAGTTGGATTGTATGACGTAGTCGGTTATGCAAATGCAGTCATTGAAAAGATAGTTAAAGACCCTTACCACATAGATTTTACTTTCTTGGCAACTTTGCCTTACAACATCAGTGTGATTCCTCTTGGCAATAATAATTTTGCATATTTTATAGTTGATGAGAGATTAAGGTTGGAGAACCAAGCGTATAAATTTGTGTTTGCTGCAAAACATCTTGAGAATAAAGCGCCTAGGTTTGAGATTAATTCTAGCTATATGTTAGTCGAAGAGCATCAGTTTTTCTTGGAATTAGATGCTAACGATCCTGAAAATGATGAGCTTTCTTTTAAGGATGACACTGCGATGTTTGACATCACCACAGAGAATACTGGTGGAAATTATTATGGTGTGATTGATGTAACGCCTGAGATTCCTGGTACATATGATGTCACGATTACTCTCGAGGATAGTTTTGGAAATGATTTCAGAAGGAAAGTTAGGTTTGAAGTTAAGGAAAAAGCTGGAACACAATGATTGATTCAGAAAATAAAAAACAAAATAAGAATAAAAGATGAGATTCACTGAATTATTAAAAACAAAAAAGAGAATTGGATTTGGTGGAAATTCCTTTAATAGTTTTAATAGGCTTAAATCTGATAAGATTGAGTTATTTAGGAAGCTCTTCGCAGTAATTGTAATCCTGATGTTCATGACCTCTGGGGTTAGTGTTGAAGTTGTTGCAAAGAAATGCGATATAGTAACAGATCCTAATTGTGATCCGAATGTTGATACCGATGAGCCGATTGATTTCACTAAAAAAGAAACATTAGACGTTGATGATTATAAAAATCCAGCAGCATATCCCGCAATCATAGGCAATCCAAACTTTGATGTAAAGGAAATAAAAGATCCGACTTTACTTGAAACTCATCTTGATGCATTGATAGCCAATGGTAAACATAATAATCTTGAGCAGACACAGATAAGAGGCATTACAGATGATTCTAAGATTAAGCAATTAATGGATAGCATAAAGCCTGAAAATATCGCTAAGTTTTCGCCTGATCAGATAGCTAAGTTGGGTGATTATTTTAAGACCATTGAAGATCCAGATAGGATGAAAGCTATGAAAGCAGCATTGACAGCAGAGCAGCTTTCTAACGGAAACGTTCTTGTTAATGTTGGAAATCTGAGAGATTTGGATCCTGGAAATTTACAGGCAGCGATGGTCACTAGGTATGGATTAAATACAAATGCAGTGTTCGTAATTTCGCCAACTGCCGGAGAAGTTACCATTACGGCAGATGGTAAGATACAGAATGGTCCTGGCTCAACGATCGATATTGCAACAATTACAGGAGCAGATGTTTCATCTGTCGTTATATCAAAGCCTGCAGATGCTGACCATGGATTTAAGATCTGCAGGACAAGCACTGAAGAAAATAAAGGTTGTACTTTTGTAAAATTATCTCCTGAAGATGGAGAGCAGATGCAGTATACTTTTGAGAATGGCAAGCCTATCATGTTAATAACTCCGCCAAATGGAGGAGAGCCAAGAAAGATAGAATTGCATGGTGAAGTGCATATACTTGGCAAAGATGGAGTGACGGTAATTGAAGTTGGCGAAGGCTCGGATATAAGCGTATTGCATGGCAAAGAGACGTATAAGATCACTGGCCATAACAAGAACGTTAATGTTAACCTTAACACTGCAGAAAGATTATTGTCTGTTACAAGCAAACATCCTCCTACTGGCCCAAGTTTTACAATAAGATCTGAATCAGTAGACGGCACAGTGCATGGTGCAGAATTATTCTTGAAAAATAATGAGAGAGGAGAGTTGATAGATGCAGCTGCTAAAAGGCCGCCTGTGCCTCCAGATTATCAAGGAACTACAAGTCATGCAGCTGCTGACTTAAAGATAAAGCTAGATAGGACTACTGCACCAATTATAAAAGATGCGTTCTATAGGTTAAATGGATTAGGAAATTTAAAGTTTGAAAGAGATGATAATGGAGAATTGCTTGCAGTCAAATATGACAAAAATAAATATACTTATGTTGTTAAGGGACAGGAACGTGTAAGCTATGACCATGCAGATATCAGTGTTGTGCAGGTAGTTGATGGCAAACCTGTTGAACAGGCATTAGCTAACCACCAGGCTGATATCTATTTCTCAACAAGCCCAGAGCTAAGGTCTGGAAAAGGAGCTTCTGTGCAGGATAGTCTCACCATCAAAGCCGGAATATTAAGCGTACGGAATAAGGTCGATGTGATTACCGATGATACTCCTCCAGAAGATAGAAAAGTTACGCTTCAAGTGATAAGATTGGCAGAAGATGGCTCTAGAAAAATTGAAGAGGATAAGATTAGTGTCAGTTGCACTGGCAGTATGTCTGCTACTGAGTGCAAGGCACATCTTACTCTAAAAATCAATGAAATAGACTTACAAAACAGTATTGCATTAAATAAGTTAAGCGACAGGGAAGCTGGCGGAAGATCTTCCCTCACATTCACCTCAAATGCAGAAGGCATATTACATACAGGAGCAGTAGCAAGCACTTCTGGCAGTGAAGCTGGAAATATTTTGCAAGTTAACAGAGGAGGTAAATTAAGCAAACTGGAGTTTGGCAAGAATGCAGCTGTTTATATTTCGCCATCTGATGCTTTGAATCCGGATGCTAACCAGAAATATGTCAGCACTATACTGCCGGATATTGAGGGAGTGACATTAGATAATTTCTATACAAAAGAAAAGAATAAAGACTTTTACAATGCTGAGCAGCCTTTAGTTAGCGAGACAAGAACTCTTCCGATGCAGAAAACATTGGAAGATGGCACAGTACTTGAAGTTAAAGTCGGGCCAGATATTGGGCAAGATAAAAAGTTTTATGCATTAAATACAAAAACAGGAGAATATAATGAATATGATGTTGAAAGTGGAAAAGCTATAGGCAGCGTTGTAAATAATCCTAAAATTCTTGAACATCTGCGAGACATAGAAATAACAGAAGTGACAACATCAGAGAGAGGTGCAATCTCAAGTAAAGTTGCATCACAAGACATTGATATTTTTAATAAATTTGTTGCAGAAGGATTTGTTGACAAGTTTAAAGGCGGATTAGCATTTGCAGACAGAAGCAGCTATAGGTCATTCCTGAACAATGATATGATGATATTAGGGCATCCTGATAATGCTGGAAAATTAGCTGCAATAAAAACACCAGACGGCAGAATACCAAATATGTTTGAATTAAATAAAGACACAAAGAAATTGGTTGCAGCAGGATTTGCTAAGGTGCTTATTGATTTTGACACAGGAGAGACAGCTGCTGCAGGAACATCAAGCAATGTAGCTGCATCATTAGACACTGGCTTATTGCAGCTCGCTAAAGAAGACAAAGATAAGCTTATAGCGACTGCCCAATACAGTAAAAGTGTTCTTGAAGGTTATGGCGTTAAAGGCATTGAAGATCTGGCTGATAAGGTTGTCGGATTGTATATTACAAAGGCGCAGATAGATAAAGCAAAAACTGATGGAATAGCGGTAACACAATTAAAAACCCAGGCTGAACAAGATATAAGAATCCAGCTGAAAGATGCATTAGGTGCATCAAAGGGTGAAGCAGTTGCCCATACATTGGATGCTGCTAGATTATCTTATGAAGCAGGCTTGGCATATACAAAAGATGCTGCAGATAAAAAACGTGAGCAGGCAGTTGATGAGGTAAAGCAGTTCATCAAAGGCACAGGAGATAAGTTTGCTTTGCAGCAAGGGCTTGGCCTGATCAAGGAAGAGTTCAAGCTCACTGGAAATCATCAAGGCACAAGAAGTTTAATTCAAGGGATAATATTAGGCAAAGATGCCTCGAAAAGAGAGCTTGGCTTTGACCTTAATGCGCTTAGCTTCTCTGAACGGCAGGAGCTAGGATTAGAGCTTGAGAAGCTCGAAGCATCTACTTATAGCGATGAAAATAGATTCGACGAAAATATTCTTGCATTAAAAAAACTGACTGAAAAATACCATCAGAACCTTGATGATGATATAGGGAAAGTTATGCTGCAGAGGATTGATGAATTCAAGCAGGGGTTTAATGAAGAATTTAAAGTTTTAAGCCAGGAAGAGTTTGCTGGATTAAGTGCAGTTGGCAAAGCAGATTATGAAAAAAGGAAGAACGCTTATGGCACAAAAAAGAATGCTTATGTAGCGTATCTGAAGGCAGCTAATCCAGAGCTTTCCAGCAAAGCTGATGATGAGATTCTAAAATTATCACCTGGTGAATTAAAAACCACATTGGATAAAGCAAACATAAAAGCAAGAACAGATACAAATGACTATCTTAAGGATGCGATCACAAAACAACGTTTAACTCCAGAGCAGAGAACTGCTTTGTTAAGCACTTTGGCAAGCTCTCTTGCAACCGAAGGAAATCTAGCTCAGATACAGCAGATATTTGGAAATAATGTTGATATAGATATGAAGGCATCGCTTGCTTTATTGAGTGATAAGCAAAGAAACGACATAAAAGCTTCATTTGCAAAAACACTTGCAGCAAATGTCGATGAAAATAAATTAACTGCATTAAGGAAGAGTGATGAGTTTAAGGGATTGCCTGCAGATGTGCAGTCGCAGTTGGTCTATGCTGCTTATGAAAGGATGTTTAATTCTGCAAGCAATGATAATGAGAGAGTAAGATTAGCAAATCTTGCTATTGACGAAGCAAAGAGATCTGGTGTTCCTGTAAGCCCTGAAGTGTATAAGACAGTAAGCGGGATTTATGCTAGGCAAGGGAAATACTTGGAATCTGACTTAGCTAACAGGGAAGCTGCTGCTGCGTTGCAGCAAAAAGCTGCTTCACAGAATTTTGACACTCGCAAAGGGTTTAATTTCGGAACTTTTGTTCTGGG
>JAGVZX010000066.1 GCA_018302185.1 Candidatus Woesearchaeota archaeon | reverse complement strand
GCTCAGAAACCTGCAGAAAAGAATGGAACAAAAGCATGAAAGAAGCAGCTGAGAAATACAAGAATCTACCGCCTTGCTGCAGAAAGTGATGATAATAATAAAGTAAAAATAAAAGAGGGTAAAAAATGGCAAAGATTAATTCAAAAAACAGATGTAAAACAATATTTGGATTGGTTGCAATACTATTATTTTCTCTATCTCTAGTTCCGGCTTCTTTTGCTGTAAAAGAGAACAAAGTCATCATCTATCAAAATGAGGCATGCGGCCATTGCCTGCCATATTTACTTGAGCTGAATAATTTTCTTATAGATGCTGGCTTTAAGATAGAAGATAAAGAAGTCATCAATAATGTCGAGAATAGAAAGGAATTGATAGCATTTATCGAGAAAAATCAGATTCCGCGTGAGCTCCAGGGCCATATGATGATCGTTATCAATGATAACCTAATTCTTCAGGGCCATGTCCCTATAAAACTGCTGGAAGAATATCTCTTGAAATATCCTACATTTGATTTCCCTTACACGATCATCTACCAGGATTCGATGGAGATTGAGAGTGCAAAAACTTACAGGGTCATGAATGAGAAAAAAGAAGTTGCTGACTGCGACATAACACAGACAATCGCAGAGTGCCAGCAAAACTCAAAGAAGCAGGAATTTGTCTCAAAGTCATTATTCTTGTTTGTCTTGATCAACGGATTGCTTGCAGGAATCCACCCATGCACGATAAGTGTGTTGCTTTTCTTCATAGCATTCCTTTTCACAATAAGAAAATCCAAGTCAAAAATATTTGCTGTTGGCGCTGCATTCATAACTGGCGTCTTTATCGCATACTTTTTCATAGGCCTAGGGTTGTTTAAAGCGGTTGTGTTCTCAACCTCACCTCATTTAGCTGCAAAGATTGGAGCACTGCTGATAACAGCTCTGGGCCTATTTAACCTTCTCAGCTACTTTATGCATGACAAGGTTAAGTTATCATTAGGCCTTCCAAAGTTTATCAAGCCAAAGATAATTGAGCTTATCCATAATGCAAGTGTGCCTGCTGCATTGATTGTAGGGATTTTGGTCGGAATCTGCTCATTCGGATGCACAGCTGGAATCTATATCTCAATTCTTGGTCTTCTGTTGACAAAAGCAACCTATGCAAAAGGATTTGCCTACCTATTGATGTACAATATATTGTTTATTCTGCCATTGATAGCAATATTGCTTGCATCATCAAACAAGGCTGTTATCGAAAGGATGGAAAGGCTTGAAGCTTCAGAGAAACGCTGGATAAAACTTATTGCAGGCATTGTGATGCTTATAATGGCTGCGATCATTGCGTATATTGCATGGTAAACAGTTAAATGATTAAGATATAAATTAAATATAATTTTAATTTAGAATTCCAAAGGAAAAAAAGATGCAAAACACAAGATCAGAGAATTTTTTTTCCAAATTATGGAACAACCATACTTTAAAGATGGCAATCTGCTGCTTGGTGCCAGTCATAATATTGATAGCCATACTTACGCTTGGTGTCTCAAACAGGTATGTATTTTGGGGAGTATTATTTTTATGTCCTATAATGCACATTTTTATGCACAGCGCACATAAAGACCATAAAGACAAAAAAAGCTGCCATTGATATAGTAAAAAAGCAATAATTATAATAACAAATCAATACGGTGAAACCATGGAAGAAAAGCACAGGAAATATGTTTACTATGGCTCAGCAATATTCTTCTTTATACTTATGCTTATAGTCATGCACCCTACATGGTTTGGGATAAAGTAAGCTGATAAACCAGATATAAAAAAATATTTTTAGACACTCTCTAAACTATATAACTCTAAAAAATGTTCGAACTAAAACTAATATACATAATTGAAATCATTGCCTTCCTTTTTATAGTATTTGCATTGCTGAAAAAATATATTGAGAATTTCCTTAACATAAAAGTATGTGCACTCTGCGCAGCTGTGTCAACAGCATGGATCTCTGCATTGCTGCTCAAAAACCTGATGATAATAGATGTCAGCAACACGATTATTTCCATAATGATCGGCCAGAGCATTGTCGGCATAATGTACAGCTATGAAAATTATGTGAAAGAGGCTAGATCAACGCAGAGCTTATTGTGGCTCAAAAAGCTTCTTATAATAATTGTCGGCACAATATTTGCATATTACCTGATCGAAACAACAATATTTATACAGCTCTGTCTTATCCTGATAAGCCTGTTAATCCTCCTAATATTTGCACTCTGGTTTAACAAAGGATTTGACGAGAATGGAAAGGATTATAACCCTGAGAATAACACTGAAATCATTAAGGAGCATAATGCTGCTGAAGAGAGTAAAGATAGCAAAAGAATTGAAAATACCGCTAAAACAAGTGAAACTATGCAAGAGACTGATAACAAGGAAGAAAAAACCTCACATGCACAATCACAGAATTCAGGCATAAAAACTGCATTATTAGAGCTTGAGAAAAAGTTTGAGAGGTGTTGTGATTGAAAAAAGATAAACCTGATAGAAAAAGCAGAAGAGAGAGAATAGAAAAAAGGTATTCAGAAATCTCATCTAAACAAATATCTTCCCTAAAACCGATAATTGCAGGAATAATCGCTGCTTTATGCTTATTGTTATTCTATTCTGTAATCATGCTTTTATCTAATTCAGTAAAGCTTGCTCTGCTGCAGTTTTACGACATCTGGTACTGGATTTTCATCTTGATGTTTGGCTTTGGAACACAGGTAGGATTATTTGTCTATTTGAGAGAGATTCACAAGCAAAAGATACAGAATTTAGCATCTGCAAATGCCAGTGTAACTAGTTCTGCTGCAATTTCAGGCACTTCAATGGTAGCATGCTGCGCTCACCATCTTACGGATCTATTGCCAATAATTGGATTCTCTGCATTTGCTCTCTTTTTGAACAGATACCAGACAGTCTTCATATTAGTAGGTGTATTTTCAAATATGATAGGTATGCTCATCATGGTAAGGATGCTCCAGAAATTTAATGCAAAGCCAAAGAACTTCATACTAAAGAATGCACTCAGACTTAACTTAAATTTTGCAATAAATGTAGTTGCATTAATAGGTATTATTGTGATATTAATTACGATAGGATTTACAATGAGAGGTTAAGAATTATGGCAACCATGGACAAGACAGAAAAAATAACTTACATAATTTTAGTGATACTGGCAGTTGCTGCATTGGGATTTACGATCTACTCTGCGTTTTTTGCAGGCAGTGGAAGTGCTGTAAATTCACAAGCAGGGGCAGTATATGTAGGCTCTTCGGCATACAATAAAGCGATTGCAGCAGAGAATCCGGCAGATAAATGCGCAGTTCCTGAGGGATATGATGAACAGAGCTGGAAAGAACACATGAGCCATCATCCTGACAGGTATAAAGGATGTTTGTAAGGATTTGAAATAATATAAAATTAGAATACTAAAGTCATATTATAACAATGAAGATATAATTAGTAAAGATATTTGAGAATAAAGGATGGTGATGAGAAAATGAACATAACCGATTTCGCATACATTGTTGAGACAGAAAAAAGCTTTGATGATGCTGTCGTTTCAGTATTGAAAGCTGTTGAGCAGAAAGGCTGGGCTTTGTTTCAGGTCTATGACATAAAAGAGCGCCTTGCTGCAAAAGGATTTGTCCAAAAGCCCCTGAAGATAATAGAGATCTGTTCAGGCAAATATGCAAATCAATTCCTGAATAAGAACAGGCTTATCTCCCTCTGCATGCCATGTAAGATAAATGTTCTTGTGCAAGATGAAAAAGTAAAGATAGTTGGCATGAAGCCGACTATGATATCTCAGTTCTTCTCAGAAGTAGATAAAAAAGAAGCCGAACAGGTTGAAAAGGATGTGATTGAGATTGTTGATAATGCAAGATAATCTGGCTCATGAAAGATAATGATATTAAGAGGCAAGTGCAATGAAGATAGGACTGATATTAAACACAAATGATGCAGAAACCTGCTGGAATTGTTTTCGATTTGGAAATGAAGCAATTAGCAAAAGCCATTCAGTGACTGTGTTCCTGCTTGGCAAAGGTGTTGAAGTCGAAAACGTAAAAGATGAGAAATTTCCCTTGATCGAAGGCTCGATCAGAAAGTTCATAAAAAATAAAGGCATCATACAAGCCTGCGGAACCTGCCTGAGCATAAGAAACATGAAAGAAAGCAAGATTTCTCCTGTTTCAAGCATGGGCCATCTGCTGGATTTGGTTGAAAGCTCTGACAAGATCCTGACATTTGGGTAATTAGAGATGATTGATTAAAATAGACTAATAGATGGAGGATGAAGACAATGAGAAAGATAAGACAGGCAATTGCTTTGTTTGCGATAGTGTTAGTTGTGTTTTCTTTTAGTGCAGCAATTTCTTTTGCGCACGAGGATGAGGAAGAGTTAGCTTTAGGAAAGCAGCTTGTTGACTCAAAGGTGTCGTGCAGCGACCTTGATGATGAGAACCTGGAGGCTATCGGCGAGTACATAATGGAGCAGATGCATCCTGGAGAGTCTCATGATTTGATGCACCAGATGATGGGAGTTGAAGAAGATACTAAAGAGCATGAGCAGCTCCATGTGAAGATTGCAAAACACCATTACTGCAACGATTATAACACCACTTCAGGCTTTGGCATGAAAGGTGGCTGTGGAATGATGAGAAACAAAAGTATGGTGTCTGGCTCAGGGATGATGGGCTCTGGAGGAATGATGGGGAATATGATGAACATGATGTCAGATGGAATGATGGGTTCTGGCATGATGTCTGGCAGAAATATGATGGGAAATGATTATCAAAACCTTGGAGGTAACAAAATGGCATATGGAATGATGGGTGGATATGGTGGAACTGGTATGATGGGTTATGGCTCTGGCATGATGAGCTCAGGCATGTTTTGGCTCAACGGCTTTTTAGCATTTTTACTGCTGATCGGCCTTGTCGTCTTGGTCTGGCTCTGGGTCTTCAAGTCATGGAACGATCTTACAAAGAAAAACAAGAAATGAAAGAAAGATAAGAGTCAGAAGATAATGCAATAAAACATCTCTTTTTTGTTTTTTTATTTGTGAGTTTTATATTTAAAATCTAGTTGATACATTACAGGATAAGTGCATCGATAAGAACATGCAAATATTCAGGCAGGATAAAAAAGATCTGGCGAAATTCTTAGATAAGCTTAGGCAAAGTTATGAGCTTATCGCGCCATTGAAAAAAGACTTGGTAAGATTTGAAAGCATCAAGAATTCAGAGGACATAAGTAACATCCATCTGGAAAAAAATTCTTATTTTCCGATAAAGGAATATTTCTTCAAAAAGCAGGAAGTATTGTTCCAGTTTGACGGAGATAAAATTACCGTGCCAAGATTTAATACTACAGAAAAAGTTTTCTTTGGCATAAGAAAATGCGATCTTAATGCGATCCATCATCAGGACATGGTCTTCCTTGAGCAGGCAGATGACCCTTATTACGCAGCTGCAAGAAAAGGCACTTATCTCCTTGGCTATCATTGCAATGAAGCTCCGTCAGAATACTGCTTCTGCGGATCTCTAGATCTGATAGATTTTTTTGACCTTATGTTCTATGACCGCAAAGATTATTTCCTTGTTGAAGTCGGCTCAGAAAAAGGCAGAGCATTGGTAGAGAAATATAAAGAATATTTCACAAAAACAGACAAACAGATAACATCACAAGACAAGGTAATAAAGAATGCAGATAGGTTAGAAAAACTAGATATTTCTAAATTATATGATAACAAAGACTGGAAAAAAGGAGTTGGCCTTTGCTTGTCATGCACTGCATGCACCTCTCTCTGCCCTACTTGCTACTGTTTTGAGATCAAAGATGAACCATCTATAAAAGGCCCTAAAAAAGCAGAAAGAAAGCGTTCATGGAGCTCATGCCAGCTGCCTGAATTCACAAGGGTTGCGCATGATCATGTTTTCAGAAAAGAGCGCGAACAGAGATTTAAGCATCGAATCTACCACCAGCTTGACTATTTCAAGCAAAGAAATGGTGTTAACCTGTGTGTAGGATGCGGAAGATGCATAGAAGGCTGCCCTACAAGGATAGATTTTGTCAAAATCATCAACGAGATGAAAGAATAGAGAGGATAAGAAATGAATAAAAATAATAAAGATTTGCTAAAAATCGTAAAGATTCATGCCGATAAGAAAGAGGACAAAGAGTGTAAAAATTGTAAGGGATGTAAATGCAGTGATAATAAGAATAATAATATAAATAGAATAACCAATAAACTAAATAATATAGAGAATAAACTGAACAGAAAATTCAGCAAAAACGCTAACCCTTATCTTCCAAAGCTATACAAAGTGCTTGAATTCTATCGAGAGACGCATGACACATTTACGATTACAGTGAATATGAAGATAAAGCATGCTCCTGGGCAATTTGTTGAAGTGTCTGTTCCATGATTTGGAGAAGCTCCGATTTCTATCTGCTCGTACTCAAAAAACTTCATCAAACTAAATATTAGGGAAGTAGGAAATGTCACAAATGCTCTTGCAAGATTAAAGAAAGGAGACACAATTTTAATCCGAGGTCCTTACGGCAAAGGCTATCCTCTAGAAACTCTCAAAGGCAAAAATCTGTATATAATCGGCGGCGGCTGCGGTGTTGCGCCGTTGAAAGGCATCATCGAATATGCTGAGCAAAATAGAAAACACTACAAAAACATCTCATTGTTCTTTGGCTATTGCTCATATGATGACATCATCTTCAAGCGCGAGCTTATCGGCTGGGAAAAAAAGCATGATGTCCATCTTGCATTGGACAAAAAACAGCAACGCGGCCATATGTGCTATGA
>JAGVZX010000065.1 GCA_018302185.1 Candidatus Woesearchaeota archaeon | reverse complement strand
ATGTATTGTAATAGGTTGCATTAATTGGGTACACTAAATTAATCGAAGGATATGCAGTATCTATCGTAAAGCTTCTTGCTGCAGTCTGCCAATACAATGATGTATCATTATCATAGCATTCAATTGCCCATGAATAGATCCCTTCACCTGCTGTCAGGTTAAATGTCTGCACTGTATTATTGGCAGGATTATTTAATGTCGAATTTGTGCCGTTGCCAAGGAGCAGTGAACAGTTCAATGCAAGCCCATTTGCATAATAGAATGTAAAGTTAACATTGCTTGATGATAAGATTATCTCATCAGTCAGGTTTATTATTGTCATGCTGAAGTCAGGCCTGTTTCCGTCAACGGTAAATGCAGTCAATATTGTAGCATTTACGTTTCCAGCATTATCTATCAGATAAAACCTGTAGCTGTAATTTCCTGTTGTTACTGTCTTTGATAAGGTAATTGGGTATGCTGTTCCTGAGATTGAAGCTTCCGAGTCATTTGTCCAAGTTCCTGAGAGGTTTGAAGAAAAGATGTATCCGCGCAACGCATAATTGTCAAAAGAATTTATGCTGAAGGTTATCTGGCTATTATTGTAAACTGGTGTAGTGTCAGAGATTCCACTATAAGTAGGCGCATCATTATCCACTGTGATATAAAATCTGTCTGCTCCCCTTATGTTATTTTGTCCGGAAGCATTATCATGGGCATAGACAGGCAAGGATTTTTCTCCTGTAGATGCGCTTACGTTGACAGAAATGTTCCACCATGACCATTGTGCAGCGCTCTTGCTGCCTAAAGCAAATATCATAGACTTGTTTCCAGTAGCATTCAATAGAGTGAGATCAACGAACGTTGTATTCATGCCTGAACCTACACTTTCTGAATCGCTGGTGTTAATCCCAAGCGATACATACTGGCCATTTCTTACATAGCTCTGGCCTGAAGGATATGTTACTGTAATATCCTTTGCATATGGTATATCTCTATCTATCACAAGATGTATCACGTAAGTTCCATTGTTTCTTGCTGCATCAAATGCTGTTGCCTTGATATCATAGCCAGCAGCTGCATCTGAGAATAATGCTGTCTGCCAAGTGCACGTGTATGGAGATGCTGTGTCATAGCATAAAAGAGTATAATTTATTGTTGAGTTCTTGTATTCAAATGTCACATTAGTTACTCCATAACCATCTGATGCAGCAGCAGCTAAAGTTATGTTGCCGTTTACAAAAGAATTGTTTCCTGGTGTTGTTATAGTTACAGTTGGCGCAATACTGTCAGATTTTGCCAACGGAAGATAATCATTGCTATCTGCCCCAACCCATAATTTAGCATCACAAAAAGAATCTGAGTTTGCATCCTGGCATGTCTCTGAATGCCCTGTGCCTGTAGGATTTGCCCAGAAATTTCCTCCTATTGCGCTTCCTCCCCAGATGTTTGTGCCAGAGGAATTAGATGTATTGAAGTAATTTCTAAGCTCTGAGCCAGTGAGATGCTTGACATTAACAGAATTATTGAGAAGATTATTGTAAAAATAATTCTTTTGGACATACCCTGCAATGTTGATGCCTGTCGATGAAGTGCCTTCTATCCTGTTATCATAAAACCTGTTGTTAGATGACTTGAATAAGTAGATTCCAGAAATATCACCTGACAGGTTATTTGCAGTTATATTATTTGCAGTTGCATCTGGCACTCCGATACCATAGTTTGATGCACTTTTTCCATAGATGATGTTGTTAGCAATCAGATTATTATTGGATGAAGAATCTATCTGGATACCTGCTCTTGTCACATTATTAAAGCTGATATTGTAGCCTACACCACCTCGAAGATATATGCCATAAACAGAGGCTACAAAAATGGTGTTATCTACTACCAAGCCATTGTTCGAGCCAGTGCTGCCGTAAATTCCAGATCCAAAATGCTTGATGATACAGTTTTTGACAGTAGGGTAATCATATTCACCTATGTAAACACCAATAGTAGAGCTTCTGTTGTTTCCCAACAAGACTGAGCTATTGCAGTCTATGGTCACATTGTTAGCGTTATATTGCAAAAGTATCCCGGTCGTATTGTAAGTTCCTCTACATAATGTTATGTTTTGTGACACATAATATCTACTGTTGGAGAAAGAAACTTTCCCGCTGTAAGTAGAGGAATCGCTGAGATTAACACATGAATTATTTGTAGATGAAGAGGATGTAAAATTAAGCTTGATGCTCCTATTAGAAGAGGCAAACGCTTTTTGTCCGGCTGAATCATAACTTAGGCAGTTCCATGTATAATTTCCTGCTGAAAGATTTAGGAACCATCTTGTGGAGTTTGATGTTCCAGAGATGCTTGTTGTCTGGTTCAGTGCAAAACTGGAGTTTGTGCTGTTTGTAATATATAAGCTGATATTAGCTAATCCGCTTGAATCAGTTACAGAGCAGTTGAATGAGACATTTACAAATGCTGCACTATCATTGGCATAATTAGCAGTAGGAAGATTCAATGTTACATTTGGTGCGTTTACATTAACAGTAACATAGTTCACTGAAGTTGTATTTGCAAATCCTTTGCCATTTTTTGCAACTGCATAATATGTATACGCTTCATCATCCAATCCATGTGTTGCATTTTTGCTTTGGTTGACATATAAGCTCCAATCGCTATTATTTATTTTAGTCAAGCTTGAGACGTAAAGCACATAGATTTCATCAGCGCTTAAAGTCCTGTCCCAAATTTGGACATCATCGACAGCACCTTTTCCATACCTATTGGTGTAATCATCTTTGCCAACATACATCGGTCCAGTATCAGCTTTAATGTTGCCCATAGCATTGTTCCCAGAAACTCTCAGTATTCCATCCACATAGAGTTTTATGTTGCTGGTTGAGCCATCGTATGTTCCGACATAATGATGCCATATCGTGATATCTGAAGGGGCATAACCAAAAGTATTCCAGCTTGAATTTCCATTTTCATGTGTGCCGTTATGAAGCAACCAATAAACATATTTAGTGTTAAGTTCAGGATGCATGACAAAGCCATCTCTTTTGCTTGCAAGCCATCCATTATCATTCCAGTTTGCATTTGCGCTCTTTGCCCAGACTGCAACAGTTATCGCAGTTGTTGGGTTTGTGAAATTTGTGGTGAGCGCATAATCATTTGAGCCATCAAGCTGGAGCGCATTTCCATATCTTGAAGTTGAGTTCATAGGCGCTCCCCCATATATTGTTGCATTATTGCTAAATCTTGTAATATCTACAGCAAGTGTGCTATTTTCTCCTAATGCACTTCTATTGTCAAAATTCATCATGATTACAAGAGAATCGTTAAAGAGGGTGTAGTTTGTTCCGTTCCAATTATAGATGACTTCAGTCAGGTTTGCTGTTATGATCGAGTAATTTGTTTCAACATATGTTTTGGATACTGCTGTGCTGTTTGCTGGAGTAAGAGTCGAGAAATCTATTGCAGGATTGGCTATGTCAACAGCGTTTAGGCTATAGTTGCTTGTCCAATTTGTTCTTAATGATGTTATGGTCTCATCTGACCTGTTATCGAGTAGAGTATAAGTTAGGTTATCATTGCTGCCATAGATGTTCCAGCTTATAGGGTCTCTCTGTGTCGCATCATTTCCAGTTGCCCATTTATAGCCGTTGAATGTGAAAGTATTTCCTGAGCCAGTGTCTATCGTCAGATTAGACTTTCCGTAAATTGCAGTCGTGCTTGTAGAATTAAAATTAGAATCCAGCCATTTTGTGTTTAGGTTTGTATCAATGCTCCTGTTATGCTCTTCTCCTGCAGGATTACTGCCACCAGGATTTGAGGTATTTGTCCCTAATGGCCATGAAACGTTCTGATTATCGAGCAATAAAACAAACTCAGAAACTTGTATACATGACTTGGCATTGCATGACTCACTGCCGTTCTTTTTTGTTATTTCCCATTTGACATAACGATAGCTTACGCTGCCTGCCTGAACTTCGCTTACTGCTGTAGCTATAAATGCAAAGATTATTACTGTTATCAATGCTATCTGTATGCTATCTGTTTTTCTTATCTTCACTCATCCTCACCTATCAGCTGCAATTATTTTTTATTTTTGTAGTGTTCGATCAATTTTAGCAATATCTCCTCAAATGTATCTTTCCTCACAAAATCGAGATTTTCAAGAGCTTCTTTAGTCGATGAACTTATTCGTATGGTTGTAGAACTAAGATTTGTAGACTTTGTAGATTTAGTAGTCATAGTATATAATGTAGATTAGAAGTATATAAAGCTTGCTGTTTATCTGAATCCATCTAGAACTTAAGGGCTATTATCTCTTACTTCACAAGCTTCCTTATCATGTACTTGACTTCCTTGGCATCTGCTTTGCCAGCAGTTGCGCGCATGACCTTGCCTATAAGGTAATTAAGGGCTTCTCCCTTGCCTGCAGCAAATTCTTTTGCAACTGAAGCATGTGTCTTTATGACATCTTCACATATCTTTTCTAATTGGCTTTTGTCTTGGACTTTCTCCAAGTTCTCTTTCTTTACAATCTCAGAAGGCATTGCAGGCTCCAGTATGATCCTTTCAAGCAATCTTTGAGATACCCTGTCGCTGATCTTTCCTTCTTCAACCAATTTCAAAAGATCGATGATATGCCTTTCATCAATAAGCAAGTGAGTAGCATCTAATTTATTCAGGTTAAGCACTCTTAACAGCTCTTTTCTGAACCATTTTGATGCAGCTACAGGATTGATCTCGCTAGCAACTTTCTCAAACAACACAGCAACATTCAGGTCATTGCTGATAATAACAGCATCATCCTTGTCTATCTTAAACTCTGCAACATAGCGCTTGGCTTTTTCTTGAGGCAGTTCAGGCATGTTCATTTTTGCATGCATGATCATGTCTTTGCTGATCTCTGTCTTAACTAGATTCGGATCAATTATATACCCATAATCTTCTTCTGTTTCCTTGGATCGCAAGCGCAATGTCATTCCTTTATCAGAATCCCATGCAACTGTTTCCATGACAATCTTCTTGCCTTCCTTGACATCTCTTTTCTGCCGTTCAACCTCATAAAGGATTGCTTTCTCAATCTCTTTAAAGCCATTTATATTTTTGATCTCAACTCTTGTATATCCAGATTCTTTTACAGAAACATTTGCATCTGCCCTTAATGTGCATTTATTCACATCAAATACGTTTAGATATTCTAAAATTGTAACTAACTGCTTCATAAAGTCGCGAGCTTCATCTGCTGAAGTCATCTCTGGCTTTGTAACAACTTCGCATAATGGATTTCCGCTTCTATTGTAATCAACAAGCACATATTTGCTTTCCTGCATTCCAGCAGGATGCACTAACGCAGCAGGGTCTTCTTCAATATGCACTCTCTCTATGCCTACTTCTTTTCCTGAACTTAATCTTAATTTTCCAGAATTGCCTAATGGCACTTCATACTGGGTTATCTGGTAATTTTTTGCCATGTCTGGATAGAAATATGATTTTCTTGAGAATAAGATTGTAGGTGCAATATAACAATCAAGAGCTAAGCATAATCTCATCCCAAATTCAAGAGCTCTCTTATTTAGCACAGGCTTGCTTCCAGGATGCCCTAAGCATACTTCACAGGTTCTTGTGTTAGGTTCTTCTTTTCCTGATGCTGAAGATGTTGCGCAGCCGCAGAACAGCTTTGTGTTAGTATTTAACTGTGCGTGAACTTCTAAGCCGATAACGATATCTGTTGTAAATTGATGTAAGACTTGTTTAGTCATTTTTTTATATCAATTATTTGTTTTTCTGAAATTTATTTGGTTGGTTAAATCTTATTTATTTTAATCTACAATTATATTTGAGGTTATTTCGTTTATTAATTAGGGTTATTATTATTTATTATTATGTTTTAATTTTACCAGTTAATTGTTTGCTTGTTTTTAAGTTTTATGCTTTCAAAAGAATAATCCTTTGCCTAATCACAATTTAAAATCCTTGAAATCATTTTGTGAAGAGTTATTGTCTAAGTTACCTAAGTTTCCAAGCTCTGAACTTCCTGAGCTGCTTGATGTATTTGAGAGATCAAAGGAGCTGCCTGATTCACTGCTACTTCCTCCAGACTTGCCTTCATCTTCTTTTATCGATTCTGGGTCTGGCAGCAGATAATCTAACAGTTCAACAAGATAATAATACACAGGGAAAAACAATATCATGGAAATTATCGCTTTGCCTAGTGCGATGTCTGAATTATAGACTAATGGTGTTATCATCAGCACAATATATGTGACTATCCTTATCCTTCCGATATAATGGGTTATGCTCTTGCCTTTTATGCCTTCATAGACTATCCATACACCATATGCGAAGACAATCAATGATGCAAATATGTTGCCTGCAAGATGCCATCCTGTAATCAGTTTTGTACCATGAAACCTTATGCTTGTCCTTGTCCAGTCAACAGCTGCCCATAATATGATGACTGCATTGCTGATCGCATTTCCCAAGCTAGTTCCTTTTTTTTCTTGGAAAAAGTCTGCAAAAATCCAATTTAGATAAGTAGGGATGATGATCCAGAGCATCTCAAGATTGTATATTGGCGCAGCAAATAAGGAAAGCCATGTCTTCAATAATTCCCAGAAGTATGTGAGTATGGCTATTAGTATCGGTGGCATGGTACCTCTTTTTTATAGTTGATTTGTGATATAAAGTTTAACAATATCTAAATAGGGGATACAATTTATTATAATATAAACCTTTGCCTATTCAAACACATATCCGCATTTTTTGCAGATTATCTCTTCGTTCTCAAACACGATATCTCTTCCTTTGCAGTCTGGACACTGTTTTGGCTTTTCCTCGTTCTATAAGCCCTGTAAAGATTTTTGGGAGTAGTCGTATGCCAT
>JAGVZX010000064.1 GCA_018302185.1 Candidatus Woesearchaeota archaeon | reverse complement strand
TAAACAATTTTACAGATGATTTTCCATATTCCCGCTTAATGGATTTAGTATTATATTCAATTATCTTAAAACCATTTCTTTTTGCCTTAATCAGCAGTTCTGCATCAAAAAAAGAATCTTTAACAACAGGATTGAGGGAGAAATAATCCTCGGAATATAATATCTTAGGCGCAGCATTAATATCCCAAGAAATTCTGCCAAATAAAATATTAATCAAAAGATTGTAGCCCCTAGAGAAAATTTTTCTTATAGGCTCATCCCTAAAATACCTATACACTTTCACAATTGTTTTTCGATTGTTTTTTCTTAAAATATCATATATCTTGACTACATCTTCCAATGGAACTTCAGCGTCAGCACACATAAAAGCAAGGAATCTGCCTTTCACATATTTAGATCCCTGGATTATCCCATTACCATAACCTTGATTGACTTTTACATCTACTCTAATGATAGGCCAACCTTTATGTTTATAGAAATCAATAATACTGCCAGTTTTATCTTTAGACCCATTATTCACTAGAATCAATTCATAAGTAAAAGCTTGTTTATTTAATATATTAATTAAAGATGAAATGGTTTTTGGCAATGAAGCTTCTTCATTATAACACGGGATTATAATTGATAATTCTATAGGGTTCTTCATTTTAGATTCAATAGTATCTGTTATATTTTATACAAAATATCATGACTTTCATAATCCACATTGCTTTTCTGGATAATAAAAATCATCGTATTTGTTTAGCTATTTCATTAATTTCTTATCAAGCGGCAGAGACTGCCGACGAACACTGGCTGGAAATATAGAAGAGTTGCTCCTCCTCTAGGTGTAGTTAATTTCACACATCCATGCTTCTTTCTTAGCTACGAACATTGCTTGCATTTATGTTCAAGCCTTCCCGTCGCAACATTAGTACAGTTAATTGGAATTGTGTTCGTCAAATATTGGCAGTCTCTGCTGCTTTTGATGTTGTTGTAGCTAAACAAATACAAATCATCCGATAATGTTATAAGACTACTATCTCTGCCTAATTCAGTTTCTCAACTGCAAAAAGCATAGGCTAATATGAAAGTCATAAAACATAAATATGTTTATAAATATATTGATTTTTTGTGCGTATTAGGTTCTAGACTATAAAAGACAAAGCTGTGACTTTGTCTCACGTCGGAAATTTATATACAGCGTATACAAATTACCGCCTTTCGACCGTCGCCTGCGAACACTTGATGTGCTATAAGATAGAAAGTTTCTCTCTTGCAATCTCCGAAACTTTCTGAATGGAACAATAGATTATGTTCGTAAAATTGGCGACGTCAGCCACAGCTCTGTCTTTTTTAGCTTAATACATACTATTTGTTATTAAACAAACATAAAGTTTAAAAATAAGCAGCGCAATATTCTCATTTATGTCTAAAAAAATATTTATCACTGGAGTAGCAGGGTTCTTAGGCAGCCACCTTGCAGATAAGATGCTGGCCAGCGGCCATAAGGTAGTGGGCTGCGATAACTTATTAGGGGGTTATCTTGATAATGTCTCTTCTGAAGTCGAATTTTACCAATATGACTGTAATTTTTTGAATTCCATGGTTAAGATAACCAAAGATGTTGATGTTGTATATCATTGTGCTGCAACGCCTTATGAGGGTTTAAGCGTATTTAGTCCGTATTTAATCACAAAAAATGTATATGAAATAACAGCATCTGTCATGAGTGCTGCTATCCAAAATAATGTGAAACGGTTTGTCTTCACGTCATCTATGGCTAGATACGGCACAAATAAAGTCCCTTTTACAGAAGACATGGAACCAAAACCGCAGGATCCTTATGCTATTGCCAAATATTCCAGTGAATTGCTTATAAGAAACTTGGCTAATGTACATGGCATGGAATATGTTATTGCTGTTCCGCATAATATCATCGGCCCAAGGCAGAAATATGATGACCCTTATAGGAATGTAGCAAGCATAATGATCAACATGATGCTGCAGGGAAGGCAGCCGATAATATACGGAGACGGAGAGCAGAAAAGATGCTTTAGTTTTGTACAAGATTGCATACAATGTCTGGAAAAGCTTGCTTTCCAAAAAGATGTTGTTGGTGAAGTAATAAATATAGGTCCAGATGAGGAGTTTGTAACTATCAATGAGCTTGCAAAGATAATAGCAGAGCTTCTTGACTTTAAGCTATCTCCAAAATATTTCCCAGACAGACCGCAGGAAGTTAAGCTTGCTTCCTGCTCAGCAGAAAAGGCAAGAAGAATGCTTGGATATAAGACAAAATATAATCTTAGGCAAGGATTACAGGAGATGATAGATTACATAAAAAATAGAGGTCCAAAGCCGTTCAAATATCATATTGATGTTGAGATCATAAATAAATTGACGCCAAAAACCTGGAAAGAAAAGCTGTTCTGAATAGAAAATTAATGATAATAATTCTTCAATAACAAAATGAAAAAAAAAATAGTTGTTGTAATCCCTGCATACAATTGTTCTTTGACTATCGAAAATGTATTCAGGAGGGTCCCAAAAGATTTTCTTCCTAAAATCTATCGTTTTGTCGTAGTGAATGACGGCAGCAGAGATGATACGCAGGAAGTTCTGGAAAAACTTAAAAAAAAATATAGACAAATAGCCATAATACAATTTAAGAAAAACAGAGGTTATGGCGCTGTGCAGAAAGCAGGGTTTACAGAAGCTTTAAATCTGGATGCAGACGTCAGTGTTCTTTTGCATTCAGATGGGCAGTACCCTCCTGAGATGCTTGACAAGATGCTTGAGCCTATCATTTCTTCTATGGCAGATGTTGTTATTGGTTCAAGAATATTAGGAAGAGGAGCTCTAAAAGGAGGCATGCCTCTCTATAAGTACGTAGGCAACAGGACTCTTACTCTCCTTGAAAATTTTGCATTTGGGATGAACGTCTCAGAATATCATACTGGCTATACTGTATATTCAAAAAAAGCCTTGAAATCAATACCATTCACAAAGCTTAGCAATACGTTTCACTTTGACGGCGAGATGATCATGATGTCTGGGAAAAAAGGATTAAGAATTAAAGAGATTCCTATACCTACAAGATATGCTAATGAGAAATCTCACCTGAATCCTATCTCATATGGCCTAGATGTATTGAATATAATATTCAAGTATCTGGTAGGCAGATATGATTTCTGAATGTATTTAGTATTTAATTAAAATATTTCTACAAGCTATGGCAACTGCCGACGAACACTGATTTAGATCGTCATTGAGTTGCTCCTCCTCTACGCATAGTTAATGATTGCGATAATTGGAAAGTATTGCGTGCTGTATCAGAGCCATGTGTATATTGATGGTTTTGCCCGTCGCAACATTAGTGTAGTTAGTAGGAATTGTGTTCGTCAAATATTGGCACTCGCCACAGCTTTTATTGAAATAAATATAATTTCTGAAGTATTACCATGTCTGCCAGGCATCTTTAAATGCATACCCTATAATAGGTATACTTTTGGCTTTATTTATCATGACTTCATACTTTGGATCATCCAATAATTGCCCAAAAATATTTAATCTAATGGAATAAAGATTTCCATACTTATCATCAAATAATCTGTCAACTTTCTCTGTCTCAAGTTTTTCACTATCTTGTTTATTTTTTGAATATATTGATAATATATGCTTTTCTTTGCTGTAAATTTGGGCAGATTCATAAAATCCATTCAATGCTTCCTGGAAATAAGGAATATTTTTTGCAGATATTATCACGTAATCTATTCTTTCTTTATTTAATCTGAAAAAATTAACTTTTTCTTGAGCAGCAGCATTTTTCTCGCCTATAACGCTGTTTCCTGCGTAATATCTCATTGCCTCAATTCCCAAATCAGTGAATATGATCTCAGGCTCTATTCTCGTCTCTCTTATTTCTCTTATAAAATATCCTGCAGTTTTTGTACCTGTATTTATGCTCATGCTGCCGTAAAATTTATCTGTATCATTATCAGTCTGGAAAACGACATTTACTGTATTTGCTAATGCAGATGACATGACTAACAGGATAATGCATGTTGTAATCATTCTTGAGTATAATTTTCTCATCACAGAATTAAGATAATCATGCAGATCAACAGTCATGATAGAAGCCAGGATTATCAACGGCAATGTCCCTCTCCCCAGATAGCCTCTTACCACGGTAACTTCAGGAGATACTAAGAACGCAAATGGAAGCAGATATATCAATGCCCATACTGTAAATATGCTCTCCTTCTCTAATCTCAAAAGCTTTTTTAATCCATATAAAAATCCAAATAAAAGGTATATTGCAAAAATTTTACCGGTGTTTGCGCTAAAATAGCTTAACAATTGAAACAGGTAGAATCCAGGCTCTGATGCCCTGTTGAATATATGCCCTATGTATCCGATGCCTTTAACTCCAAGATAAGAAGATAGTCCATATGTTGTGATAAGAAAAATCAACGTTAGGATAGGAAGAGCTATTACCCTATAATTCAGAAAAACCCTTATGAAGCCTCTTCCATCAAATCTAAAGTTTTTAATATTAGCAACAATTGCGATAAATATGATAAGCGGATAAATGCCAAGAAAAGTTCCAGTAGATAATGTGTAAGCCGATAAGAGAATCGAGATCAGCCATGGATATTTTCCGTTTATGCAATACACATAAAAAAGAGATATGATAAGCACCATCATCAAATCTGCTGCCACATGATCACTTCCTATAACATTTCTCGACATGCCAACGTGCAAAGTAAATAACGCGACAAATAAAGAAGCAATAAGCGCAGCCCTTTTCCTGAACAAAGATGTCAGCTTATAGATAAGAAAGACTCCTACACTCCCTAATAGCGCAGTGCCAAATGTCAATGAGTATTCTGTAAATTTGATCTTAAATAGATTTAGTATAGTTATATTTACAAGAAGAAATAATGGCTGCATAATTCCCCATTGGTAATTCAAAATCTGCGTTAGAAAAACTATTATATTCTCAGATTTTGTCAGACCCATCGCAAATAGGATAAAAAACGGCGCATCATTTCCTTCAAATAAATAATCAGAATACAGCTTGTATGTCCTTAAAAAAAATGCCAAGATAAATACTAGAAATAACAGGAAGCCATTATTCAGAACTATCTTTCTTAAGTGATCTGGGATTTTTCTTATTCTTCTATCTATTGAAAAGTTGGTCATATTCTTCACTTCTTGCAGAACAGAATCACCTGAAAACATAAAAGTTTAGGCAGTGCTCTCATCATATAATAATTTAATACATGGAGAAAATGGAATGGCTTTCCGCTCTCAAAGATTTTATTTACCAGGGGCAATGGTATAGGGGTAAATTCTAGGCTGATTGCTCTAAGGCCAGATTCTTTGCATAATCTCTTTATAGAATTTAAAGTAAAAAACCTTAAGTGTGTTTTATCCATGATGCCTTTTTCTTCGTATTCAAACATCCCAAATAATAGCTTTAGCCTGACATATGCATTTGCAACATTTGGCACTGATATTATCATGATTCCATCTTTTTTCAAGAATTTCTTAAAATGCCTAATGATGCTGTCAGGATCCTTAAGATGCTCAATGATATCTGCTAGGATTATGATGTCAAAAAAACCTTCTTTGTAAGCAGGCTTTTCATTATCTAAGTTAATTGATCTAATTTCTTTATAGTATTTTTTTGCAGACATGATATCATCTTTATCTATCTCAATCCCATAAAACCTGTATTTTGAGTTTTGTAAACTTCTTGCAATGAATCCTTTTGAGCAGCCAACATCAAGGATGTTTAACTCTTTGCCTAAATCCATCTTATTAAGAAAGCTGATTATTTTCATATGGCTGCTGTACTTATCCAGCTTGAAGTCATAGATTCCCATAATCTATGGCAAATACATTATTGTATATAAATGTTAATGTCACGGCTTGTATCATTTTGGCTATATCTTTCCGTATATCTTTTTTATAATTTTTGCAAGAAAAATTCTTCCACTTCCTTTTATTCCAAGTGTGTCCAAAGACATAGAACCAGCTCTTAATATGCCTTGCAAGAGCTTTATGCCTGAGGAGACAGCTATTAACCATAATATTTTTAACGGATATGTATTTAGAGACCTATCTTTATAATACACTGTGCCATCTGGAAAAATCTTATATCCATCAATCTTATACCAAAATCTGCCATGTTTAATTGATCTGAGTATATCTCTTTTTGTAAGAGACCCAGCCTCAACATATATGATTTGCTCATTTTTTATATTTCTATGGAAGTCATACCCTGCAAATGCAGACAGCTTATGATTTATCTTTTTGAATTTATTGAATAACCTAAATTGGTACAATGGCAGATTCTTTGCACCGTTGTAATCAAAATTCCATGCCTCAACTCCATTTAACATCCCTATAATTTTTCTGGAAACTGCTATCTTATGAGGATGCGCCAGAACAACTAGGCAGCCTTTTAGCTTTTCTTTTCTGAAGTATTCTTCTATATTTTTATCATTATCGCAAAAAAGCTTTTCTGTGCCATATAATAAAATATGGGCTTTACTTCTGCTGATCTCCAGCCCTGGAACGCATAAAAATTTTTCTGAAGTATTTTTTCTGCAGTCTTTCAAAAAATCATCAAAACTTTTTTTATCCATCCCTTTATCATGCTCAGAAAATAAAATAAAATCATAAGGAAATTTCTCTTTTATCTGCTTTATTGTAAAATCAGCATCCCCAGAATACCTAGAATGGACATGCATGATCCCTTTGAATATTTTATTTGCCATAGTATATACCTAGTAAAATTTACGAAGCAGCTGCCTCCACGCCGTTGGCACTGACATCGATGATATTATTACGTGCTTTGTTAGTTGAGTGGTAATTAGTTTCTCTTGCCCGTCGCAACATTAGCTTAGTTTTTGGATTTGTGCCAACTAAATTTGCCGTGGAGGCAGCTGCAATGTACATATTTGCCATCTAAAACTTTATATTTTTAATTGCGCTGCTCAGCATCCTGTTTTCCTTATACTGTTCTGTCTTTATCTTACCTTTGAGGATGCTTTTTATCACATTACCATCCATCTCTTTGTCCTTGCCTATCCCATACAGGCTTAGTATAGTAGGAGTGATGTCTGTTATGTCAGCATTTATCCTCTCTTGTTTTTTAAATGCATTTCCAAGCGTTAATATAATCCCGTCTCTTGCACTGTCATGGCTTCCTTTATACGCTTCTGCTTTTGTTTTTTTTCTTAGGATGCCGGAATCAAGCTGGATCATCACACTAAATCTCTTCTCTGGCAATATCAGGATATCCGGAACATTTTCTATAAATTCTCCATTGTAAATCTCTTCCCTTTTATACGCATTTTTTATCACTTTGTTGTTCTCAAATTCTAAGTTAAGGAGTTTTATTATTATATCTTCACGGACTGTTTCATAACTGTTACCCTCACTATTACATCTGTCTTTTTCGATCCAAATACCATAATTTTTGTCAACATACGCGATTGTCCTGTTCCAATCTACTCCAGGTATAAGCTTTCTAGGGTCAGGATTATTTTTTCGCAGCAAATTTCTTACCTTGACTAAAATTTTATCAGGCACAAACTCTGAGAGCTTGTATATCTTTTTTATTATGCTGTTTATCATCTTGATCTTTCCCATAAAAAGATATCTTTCTTTTTCAAGCCATGAATTGATGTAGAAGTTATGTGTCGGCGCATCATCAAAGCCGTGGTCTGAGACGATGAGGATGTTCTCAAATCTTTCCAACATCTCTCTCAGGAAGCCATCAATCAAATCATAATACTCTGACAAAAGATCTTTCCTGTGCCAGACAAAGTGCTGTATTGTGTCTGTTTCTATCAAGTAATACATGCAGAAATCAAAATCATCATTCTTTATAATATCTTTAAATATATCTATTTTCTTTTTAGTCTTCTCTTTCATATGTATTATAAAATCTTCATTCTTCATTGATTTAGCATTCTCTGTCTCATTTAACCCAACTGGAAAATCATACTCTTTTTGCAATTCCTTTGGATATGTAAATGCAGCATTTTCAGGCAAGTTAAGATCTGAGACTAATATCCCATTTATTTTCTTTGGCGGAAATGTGACAGGCGCGCTGAATATGCATGATGATAATCCATGCTCTCCAAGTATTTCCCAGAGTGTCTTGCTTTTTAGATGATTTGAGTTAATCACATTTCCAATCTCGTCAGTATGCGCAAATATGCCTAACTTTGCAGGATTTTTTCCTGTGTATAAGCATGGAACTGCAGGCAATGTCTGGGACGGTATCGTAGACTTTAAAATACCTGATGATCCCTCTGTGAGAAATTTATAGAATATACTTCTTTTCTTCTCTTTGAAATTCTTAATTATATCAATTGTAGAGCCATCTATCACCATCAGCAGCAACTTTTTTTTTATTTCCATATGCTTTACATTACACTAAGTCTTATTTAAATATTTAGTTAATTAGTAACTTTAATCTGGCATATTTCACCTAAATAATTAAGATAATTGGGTATTATTGCCTGAATAACCACAATCTTTATAAATATCCTATAACTTTCAATTATATATCATTACATCTAATTAAGATTTAAATATGAACGTAAGCATGAAGGTGAAAAGATGAGCGAATCGAACATAACAACAATATCAATACCTAAGCCATTAGCAGAGAAGATCAAGAAAAGATGTGAAGGCACAGGTTTTAACAGTGTTTCAAGCTATGTGACATATGTGCTGCGTCAGGTTCTTTCTAATATGGAACAGGAAACTGAAAATAAAGAGCAGAAAGAGGCATTCTCTGAAGAGGACGAGAAAAAAGTCAAACAGCGCTTAAGGAGCTTAGGATATCTTGATTAGATAAAACTAAACTTACAAGTCGTATATCTGCAAACAATAAATCTCATAAATCTAAAATCTCATAATATGTATCTGATTAAAAAATGGCAAAAGTATTTGTACTAGGCTTGGACGGCGTTCCTTCTAAGCTTATATTTGAAAAATGGAAAGATCAGCTGCCGAACATAACTAAGCTTATGGAAAATGGGTGCTATGCAACATTGATGACAAGCATCCCTCCGTCTACTATAGCAGCATGGACAAGCTTATGCTCTGGCAAAGACCCAAGCGATTTTGGAATCTACAGCTATACAAAAAGAGTGAACTTTGAATATAAAGAAAATAGGCTTATAAATTCTGGGGATGTAAAATGCGAGATGATATGGGACATAATCGCAAAAAAAGATATGAAAACAATTGCGCTTCATGTGCCATTGACATATCCAGTCAAAAAGATCAATGGCATAATGGTCTCTGATTTTTTGACGCCAGAATTTAATGACAGGTGCACTTATCCTGCTGAATTCAAAGAAGAGATAAGGAAGTTATTTGGAGACAGGTATATGTTTGATGTTGATGTTGGACTGGCATCATACAAATCCATAGAGAAACACGAGCTTCTTGAGAGAATATTTAAGATGACTGACATGAATTTTAAACTGATCTATCATCTTTTGAAAACAAAAGAATGGGACCTGTTCATAGCAGAGATAATCGGCACAGACAGGATACTGCATACATTCTTCAGCTATATTGATGAGACTCACCGCAATTATCAGGCAGATAATGAGTTTAAGGAAGAAGTATTAAGGTATTTTAAGTTTATAGATATGCATATCGGAAAGCTTTTAGGATATTTTGAGAAAAATTCTAATAATGATAACATTACGTTTATCGTTGCATCTGACCATGGGATGGCAAAGATGGATGGAAGAATAAACTTAAATGATTGGCTGATCAAAAATGGGTATCTTGCTATGAAAAAAATTCCTTTACAGCCGATAAAGCTTAATTTTGATGATGTGGACTGGAAAAATACAAAGGCATTTGCGGTAGGGGCATATTTTGGAAGGA
>JAGVZX010000063.1 GCA_018302185.1 Candidatus Woesearchaeota archaeon | reverse complement strand
TTGTTGTAACTTTATATGATCAAAAATCTGACGATAGTCTTAATTACAACTCACATGTTGTAAGGTATAGAAACGAAAAGATAATGCCACAACTAAATATTTAATATATTTTTATTTTCTACTTAGTTATCCATATAATAATTAAAATAATAAGTATAACTCCGAGAAATAATGAAAATTTTAATACTTTTGTATGTACTATTCTTTTTTCTTCTACTTTTTGATAATGTCCCCTAAGAGCTACTTTAAAATCAAGAACATCTGAATCATCTCTTTCAATTCTCTCTGAGTCTTCTTTAGTATAATAAAATTCTTTGAGTCCACCTGTATTTGTTTTGATTGGCATTTTATATCACTATATTATTTTTTACTTTCTTTCTCTTCTCAGAAATTGTTGTCTTCTCAATTCTAAGAATAGAATTGCTACTAAAGCTACTAAAAATAATGTGACCAATTTTATATAATGAATCCGTACGGCATCAGTTGAAAAAGCAACAACTAAACCACCAACTACGCCTATTGTTAATTGAATAATTCTATCATAAATAATATCTTTTACTGATTTAGTAATCATTCTATTTGGATAGTTTATCTTATATTTATAATTTATGAAAGAATAACATATTATTTTAATTTTTTAGAAATTCTTCTTTAACCTAATGCCCAATTCCAAATTTTAGGTGCAGCCCATATTATAGACATTATAACTAAGAATAGAATAAATAACCATATGGTTACCAAAGTAATCCTCTTTATTGCTCGAACATAATATTTGGTTATTCTAGATTCACGGGATTCTTTCAATCTCATTATTAGACTATTTATGCATTCAAATACTTAAATCTTTTTATTTTTCAATACATCTAAATAAATGCAATTACCTTTTATCAATATTTTCCGCCAAAATTAAAATCCTTCATCTATTATTCTTACTTTAGCGGAAGTATAAGCTTTCATCATTTAGTTGCATATATCACAAAAGCAAAATCTAAGAAGTATGCCTTTTTTCGAAATCTGCAATAAACTCTTCCCTTAACTTATCAACTTTATCCATTATAGGAATATCTACTCCTCTTTCTGTAAGAAGATCTAGCCTTTCTCCAGCCCAAGTTATCCATACATCCTGTTTGCTTTGTTTAATCTGGCTTAGAAGCTCTTCCAGAATAATCTCCCAGTCAGGATTCTGTCTTGCTGCAATGCTTATGCAATCTTCAATATCTCCTGGGCGTTCAGTCATAGTCTTGAATAGGAGTATGTCTTCACTTGAGCAAAGAAAAACAGTAACATTACTTAATCCAATAACTTTTTCTGCTCTTTTCATCATACCTTTCGATAGTGAGAATCTTCCGCAGACTTCTTTTTCAAATAAGTCTATCCTGGAATCTTTTCTCTGGAATATCTGTGAAAGATTCATATGAGAATATTCTTTACCTGGGATCTTAGTGATAAATCCCATATTAATCAGGGCATTTTGTATCTCTAAGAACTCATCCCTTGCCGCAACAACAAGATCGATATCTTTTGTAGCATCTTTCAACCCTCTTTTCAGAAGGGCTGCGCCGCCTATTACATAGATGCTTGACTTTTTGTGCAGCGATCTGTCAAGTTCTGCAAATAATTTTTCTACATCTTTGAAATCACTTATCATCTTACACCTCTATGTTGTAAACTCCTGCTCTATCTTTTATCTCTGCAAGCGTAGGGTACCCAGGAATATTTTCACCAGACAACACTTTAGTCAAATTATCTGCGATCTGATGGGTTATTTTTGCAACCTGTTTTCTGTATTTTGCCATGAATAATGCTGCAAATATCAGATGCCTTATGTCTTTGCTTTTTTCTGCAACATAAAGCGAATGCATAAATACTTCAACTTTTGTCAGACGCTTTTTTGGAAGATAATAATAATTTGTAATAAGAAGAAGTTTAATGCCATATCTCTCATATGCAGAGAATGCTGTCTTTTCAGCATCACTGATCTCTTTGTTCGAGAACACTATCTCATAATCATTCTTAAAATAAATGATCGAGTTTACAGGAACTCTCATATCAACAGATTCTTCATATTTCTTCAGCTCTAAAAGATACTCTTTTACTCCTGGCCAGAGTTTCTCGTTAACCTTAAATGTTCTGTCTTTGATAATCAGCAAGCTCATTCTTCTGCCTTGATTTATCTTCTTTAAGGCAGTTGTCTTGTGAAGGCCTGTTTCTTTCTCGATTTCCCTGATAGTCTTTGGCTCTAATACTGCAAGATATATCTGGAGGCCTGTGCCTGATAAAGGAATTATAAGATTTGGTGCATCTGAAAGCATCTTAAGAAGCAAATTTACATGAGTTTTCATCTCAGGCAACAGAATGCTTTTTTTTAAGCTTATGATCCCTTTTTGGATCAGCTTCTGTGCAATCCTATAACTCTGTGAAGCGCTTATCTTCAAAGATTTAGCTATCTCAGACATATACTTATTGCCATTTCCAAGCTCTGAGAGCATATTAAGCTCTGTTTTTGAAAACATCATTTTAGTATATAAAGATGCGATTAGTATATAAATATTTCGCATTTTTGTATACTATTCTTATAATCTAGAGTTCACTCTCTTATCTCAAACAAGATAATTAGCAGTATTAATAACATCAGCAAAAACGCCAGCAGCAGTAACTTCTGCTCCAGCGCCTGGACCGCGGATTACCAAAGGCCTCTCTAGGTAGCGTTGTGTTGTGAAAGAGATTATATTGTCTGCGCCAGAGAGTGAATAGAATGGATGCATATTATCTACTTCAACTAAAGAGATTCTGGCTTTACCATTTTCAAGTATGCCTATAAACCTTAAAGTTTTCCCCTTACTTTCTGCAGCTTTCTTCTTCTGCTCGAAAAAAGTCTCATTCCTCTCCAACTCCAAAAAGAACTCATCAACAGATTTTGCTTTAACACAGGCATCTGGCAAAATGTTCTCAACAGACACATCATCTAACTCAAGCATAAATCCAGCTTCTCTTGCAAGTATAAGTAATTTTCTGGCAAAATCCAATCCGTTTAAGTCATCTCTTGGATCTGGTTCAGTGTAGCCAAGCTCTTTTGCTTTCTTGACTGTCTCGCTGAACTTTTTCTCTCCTTTGAAATTGTTAAATATACAGCTCAATGTTCCAGATAGAACTGCTTCAATCTTCAATATCTTATCTCCGCTGTAAAAGAGATCCTGCAAAGTACTGATAATCGGCAATCCACCGCCTACATTTGTCTCATACAAAAATTTGACACCATGCTTTTGCGCAGCTGCTTTTAATTTAAGATAATTTTCCAGTTTGCTTGAGCTTGCTCTCTTATTTGGAGTCACGATAGAGATGCTTGATTTCAGGATATCTTCATAATGCTTAACTACCTCATCACTTGCAGTGCAGTCTACAAATACGCTGTTAGAAAGATTAGCTAGCTTCATTAATTTGACAAATTTAGAGATGTCCATCGCAGAAGCATTCTCTAATTCTTGTTTCCAATCATCTAAATTTATTCCTTCTTCTTTAAATTTCATATTTTTAGTATTTCCGATAGCAACTACTTTTACATCTATCGAATAATGCTCATTAAGGAATTTAGAGTGTACATGAATCTGCTTCAGCAATGTGCTGCCTATAAGTCCAGTGCCAACTAAAAACAGATTCACAGTTCTTGCTCCTGATAAGAAGAATGCATCATGGATTACATTAAGTGCTTTTACTTCATCAGCTTTATTTATTACAACAGAGATGTTTAATTCGCTCGATCCTTGTGCGATCGCAATCACATTTATTCCATTTTTTCCCAATGCCTGGAACAATTTGCCAGAAACTCCAGTTGCTTTTCTCATGCTTTCTCCTACAATTGCCAAGATAGAGAGTTCAGACTCAACAATAACTTCATCGATCAGATTTGCTTTTATCTCCAGAGCAAACTCTTCTTCAAGAACTTTTTTTGCAGCAGATGCTTGTTTAGGCTCGACAGCAAAACAGATTGAATGTTCAGAGCTTGCCTGTGTAATTAAGATTGCACTTATGTTCTTCCTAGCCAATGCACCAAATAATCTCATTGAGATGCCAGAAACGCCGATCATGCCTGGACCTTCTACTCGCAATAATGCAATGTCTGTTATTGAAGAGATGCCTTTTATAGGATAGTCATTTTTTACTTCAGCATTGCTTACAACAGTTCCTTCAAACTTTGGGTTAAAGCTGTTTCTTATCCTTAGTGCAATGTTGTTCTGCATCGCTGGAGCCATGGTCTTTGGATAGATGACTTTTGCACCAAAATGAGTTAGTTCCATCGCTTCCTTGTATGTCATGCTCGCAATAGAGAATGCTTTCTTTACTTTTCTTGGATCTGCTGTCATGACTCCGTCTACATCTTTCCAAATTTCTATCTCATCTGCATCTAATGCAGCAGCAAATATTGCTGCAGTATAATCGCTTCCTCCTCTGCCTAATGTTGTTGTTTGCCCACTAGGTGTTGCGCCTATGAAGCCAGTGATGCATTGGATAGGATTATTATTAGCATTTTTATCTCTACCTCTATTATTATTTCCGTTTGCATTATTCTTGCCCTCAAAATATTCTCTTATATTTTTATTTGACAGCTCAAAATCAATTCCTGCATTATTAAAACCTTCATCTGTCTTGATTAAATTTCTTGCATCCAAGAATTCTGCATCAGTTTTTTCTTTTAGGTATTCGCTGATTATGTACGCAGAAAGTATCTCTCCTATGCTTACAACTGCATCCAATGTCTTAGGAGAAAGTTCTTTGACAAGATAAACTCCGAGAATCAGTGCCTCAAGCTCTTTAAGCAGATTTTTTATATGATTGAGAACTTTTGTCTGTTTTTCTACTGCAATTAATGAATTGACTGTATCCAGATGCCTTTTCTCAAGTTCACTGAAAAGTTTTTTGTATCTTTCATCTCCCTTTGCTGCAAGAGCGCTTGTCTCAATCAATTTGTCAGTCACTCCTCCAAACGCAGAGAAGATTACAGCAATCTCTTTGTTCTCTTTTTGCGAGTTCAGTATTATATTTATGACATTCCTTATCCTTTCAGGATTTTCTACTGAGCTTCCGCCGAACTTGAGGATTTTCATAGTTATATAATAACAAACAGAAGTTATTTAAAATTTTTATGCAAATATTAATCAGAAGCTAAATTTTTACCCTTTTACGTTTCCAATAGGCTTCAACGCAACTACCGGCTTCGTTATCCCAGCCTTTGCCATAGCATCAACAACATGGTCAACATTCTTGTAAGCATCACCTGCTTCTTCTGCTAAGCCAGGCATTGAGACAGCTTTTACGTAAATACCTCTTTTTTCCATGTCACTTTGTAATTTCTCTCCTCGCCAGGTTCTTTTTGCCTGTGCACGTGACATTGTCCTGCCTGCGCCATGGCAAGTGCTTCCAAACGTCTCATCATCAGATTTATCTTGTCCAACTAATAAGTAGCTTCCAGTTTCCATCGAGCCGCCAATTATTACTGGCTGTCCTGTTTCTTTAAAGCGTGTACCTAATTCTTTTCTTCCTGGGCCAAGCGCTCTTGTTGCGCCTTTTCTGTGCACTAAAACTGTTTTCTTCTTGCCGTCAATCTTATATTCCTCTAATTTTGCAATATTATGGCAGACATCATAGACAAGTTCCATGCCTAAATTCTCTGGAGATTGCTTGAATACTTGAGAAAATCCTTCCCTGATCTTGTGCATTATAACCTGCCTGTTTGTAAATGCAAGATTTGCTGCGCAAGCCATTGCCTTAAAATAATCCTGGCCTTCTTTGCTCTGGAAAGGCGCACATGCTAATTCCCTATCAGGAACATGGATGCTATATTTTCGCATCACTGATTCAAACAGTTCAAGATAATCTGTCCCAACCTGATGGCCAAATCCTCTAGAACCGCAATGAACCATGACTAAAATCTGGTCTTTCTGTGTGATGCCTAATTTCTTCGCAATTTCTGTGTCAAATATATTTTCATCATTAGCGACCTGTATCTCTAAGTAATGGTTGCCAGAACCCAAAGTACCTAGCTGTGAAAATCCTCTAGAGAATGCTCTTTCACTGACTTTGGCAGGATCTGCTCCTGATATGCACCCATTCTCCTCCATTCTTTCTAAATCCTGTTTCCATCCTAAATCATTCTCAACACACCAAGCAGCACCATCTGTCATGACTTCTGCCAGCTGCTTTTTGTCAAGATGCAAAGTAGATTTGCCGCCAACGCCTGCAGGAACAAGCTTGTATAATGTGTCAACTAATTCTTTTATCTTTGGCTGGACATCTTTTAATGTGAGATTTGTGTTGATGAGGCGCATGCCGCAATTTATATCATATCCAATTCCTCCAGGTGAAATTATCCCAACTTCAGGATCAAATGCTGCAACTCCGCCTATAGGAAATCCATATCCAGAATGTCCGTCTGCCATGCAGTATGCGTATTTCTGTATTCCTGGTAAGCAAGCTACATTAGTCAACTGATTAAAGACTGCATCATCCATCTGGTTGAGAAGCTCTTCTGTTGCAAATATCCTTGCAGGCACTTTCATGCCTTCTTTGTAACTGGTAGGAAGCTCCCAGACTGTGTCGTTTATCTTGATGATTTCTTTTGGTACCATAATAAACAGAAAATATCAGCTATTGTATTAAAAGGTTTGGGAGTTTTATTCGGTTATTTTTTACAGTTGTTAATTGTTTTTACACATCCAATACCACTCTAGCAACCCATTTCTTGCTTAATTTTTTATTTTTAGGAGTTGTTTTACTTCTCTCTTCTATCTCTTCCTCTTTGACAGAGAAATTATGGTAAGTGATTGCTTTGACATCATTGCCCAGCTTATGCCGAGATTGGTCAATCTCTTCGCCAAATA
>JAGVZX010000085.1 GCA_018302185.1 Candidatus Woesearchaeota archaeon | reverse complement strand
GCTAATTCTATGCCGTTATCTAATGATGATCTGCTGGAAGAATACCCAAATGTCCATGCCTGCCAAGGCTGTTTTGTCAATCTTATGTCATTGATGATTGCATTGAAAGAAGCTGGGGTGCTGCCTAAACCATGCACTAATATTACAGTTGCTTTTGAAGTTTCAGCTGGGAAATAAATGTTTTCAAATGCAGAAAACTCACAGTTCTTGCAGATTGTGCCTATTAAAGTAAATTCGCCTGTATATATTTGCGTTATGCTCTGTGTCTCATTGTCTATTGCTTCTTTTTTTACTAAATATTTTGATGCATTTCTAACGATTGCTGTGACAGTTCTTTCTACTGTATTAATCCTGCTGGTTATTAATTCCCATTCATTTAACTGGATATTCTTTGCATAGATGCTGATAGAATTCTTATCAACTTGCGGGTCTGTGACATAAGGCATCACTATCTCGGTGCCAAGGTTATTATCAGGGCTGTTGCCTGTTAAACTATTGCCTATAATCATATTGCCTATGGATTCGCTGAATTCTATATTTATCGGCGGACTAAGTATCTTTAAATTAGGGTTCTCAGGCTGTTTTATCTCCTCATCAGGCACTGTTATCTTTGGCATTATTTGTTTAGCTAACTCTTCATCTAGTATTCCGATAACTTTTACTTTATTTCTTGATTCAAATGTTTCGTTTGATGACTCATTCCTCTCTATTATTTTGGCAGCAGCAGCTTGTTCAGAGGCAGCTTCTTCAGAGGATGTGTCTTCTTTTATCTTATTCCCGCAGTTTAATTCATCCAGCCTTGTCAGTCCGATGTTTTCGCATACTCCTTTATTGCATCTGAGTGCTTGAAGGTCTACGATATTGTTAGGTATGTTTAATGTCAAAGAGACTGTGCTGCCCTGGCAGTTTAATGCAAATGGCTGGACAGCCATGTCCAGGCCTTTTGGAAGCTCTGTTTTTGCATCCAAGGTAGTCTGCCTGATCTCAACTTTTTCTTGTGCAGCCTTTGACTTGTCGTTCTTGTTTATATTTATGCATGCAGCAGCATCCTGGATGGCTACTGCATTATCCTGCTTGAATAAAGTGAATAATTTATTTATCAGCGCCTTTCCTGTCTTAAGGTCAATTATCTTTAATGTTGCCTGCTTTCCTTCTATAGTATCTGTTATCTCTAATAATGTGACGCTTAGGTCATCTTTCTTATCATCTTCAAAATCAATATACTTTGTTTCCCCTATCAATATGTTTAATTTGATATATCTGCTCTGGATCACTAGGTCAATGGAGTTTATCGCGATGCTTGAGACATAGTTTATCTTGTCGATAGTCACAGTATGCTCTTCATTTCCAACTTCTATTATTGTGCTCTGTGATTCTTTTAATGTCACTTTGATCTCATTTGAAGCGCCTCCTGCTTCCTTATTTTGCGCAACTACTGTAGGTGCTTCTATCACTGTAGGCGCTTCCACTGCTGCTTCTACTGCAGCTTCTGCCTGCACCACAACAGCAGGAGCTATAACTGCAGGCGGAGCTTCCTGCTCGATATTTATCTTCTGCTCGACAGGCGCAACTACTGTCGGCTCTGTTTTAGGCACAGCTATTATGGCAGGCGCAGCAGCAGCTCCTCCACCAGTTTGTGAAGAGCATTGCCCGCAGTCTGAGCTGCATGAGCTGCATGATTCTCCTGATTCGCAGCCGTTAGATCCACAATCTGCTGTGTTTGCGATCGTCAGATAAACTCTGTTGCTTGAAGTGGTGTTTGTGCCGTCAGTTGCATTTATTATGATATATTGGGCAGTGTACAGTTCTGCATTATAATCTGCTGTCGGAGACAGGCTGATGTTGAATGAAGTGTAATTGAGGGTTACTGTGACATTCTGTGTGCTTGCAGTTGTGTAATTTAATGTATCGCTGTCAATATCTGTAAAATATGCAGCTAAATTAAGTGCATCTGTATTATTATTATCTTCGTTCCATGAGATATTTAATATTGTGGATGTCTGCGCAGGCGGAGAATTCTGTATCATTGCTGTAAGGTTTTTGCTTGCAGAATAACCATTTCCGTCAAATGCTCTTACATCACAGCTCCAGTTTTGCAGCTTGGTTATTGTTGTGTTTAATATTCCTGCAGGCGCATAACATGTGGTGCTTTCTAAGCAAGTGATGGTCTCTGTCTTATTTGTTATTCCATTTAAGCTCCATGTGATATTTACAGTTGCATTTGCGCTATCTTGGTCAAGCACTGTCCAGCTGCAGTTCAGGTTATTATTTCTGTATGGCGTTGCAGGGATTATGACAGGCAGGGTCACTATCGGTGTTACATTTCCTGCAATCGTAACATTGACTTTTGCAGAGATGTTATTATAGTGTGTGCTATTATAGATGGTATAAAACTCAAACTTTGTCCCTATGCTTCCAGAGGCATTTACACTCCAGGTCTGGTTGCAGGACTGGCCTCCTTTTAAATTCGATAGGCATGCCAGATAAGAGATGTTTGTCGGGTTTCTTGAGATGGTGTAGAATGGCTTAGTTCCGTTTACAATTGACACAACTCCATTATTAAGCTCAGACTTTTTGAATACAGTGAAGTTTGTTGTATTTGTTATTCCATATCCTGAGCTGTCGTTAGAGAATGAAGTGCAGTTCCATGTTCCTGTCTCATTTGTTATGGTTGAGGCAGATAGCCATTGTGTGCCGTCATAGACGCCATTGCTTTGGTATAATGCTCCTGAAGGCGCAGAAATATTAAATCTTACGTTGCTCATGCTTTCAGCATCTGTTACATTCACTATGCATCTTATTATTGCTTCAAAGTATACATTTGCATCTGAGATCGTTATATTTCTCACTCTTGGGTTCTGGTCACAGTCTCTTCTGTAGCAATGGTTGTCGCTTGCGCAGTCGCTGTTGTTCAGGCAGTCATACCATGTGCCTTCAACACATGTATCATTGTCTGCATTTACATCAACATCAAGATATGTCTGATTCTTATAACAGCTATTATTGAATGTGCAGCTTGTTGTTGAGTTGCAGCATCCTCTTGTTGTATCAGAAACTGTTAATGATGAGTTGAATGTTGCAGCTCTAAAAGTTTCGTTTGCATTATTGCCGCAGCAGTTTCCTAATATGCCTTCTGCTGTAGGGAAAGCTATGATGTTTCCTGTGGTGTTAAAGCAGCTTCCTCCGCTGCATGCAGTGCTTCCCTGGTTGCAGTCGCATGCGCTTTGTGAAGTTTCAAATGTATTGTTTATCTGGCATGCGCTTGAGCAATAACCTAATGTTGAGTTGGATGCGCAGCCGCTTGCAGAGCTTTCATCACATGCAGATGATGCGCCGCAGACCCCTTCACAGGTATTTGTGTTTGTGCAGTTGTAGTCATATGCGCCTGAGCATGTTTGGGTTCCAAGTGTATAATTGCATCCAACACATGCATTGCCGTCATCATCAATCTCATAATTAAGAATCTCATTTCTTATGTCAAATGTCTGTAGGCTTACACAATGCCTGTCAGCATAATTTGAAAGAAGTGTGCTGCTGTTCAATGCGATCATGTTTGTCTCGTTTAATGTGCAGTTGCCTTCATTTAGGCTGCATCCTGTCCTGTTGCTGTCTTGCAGTATTGTTGCGATGATGACGTAGCCTGCAGAGCTATATGCGCATGTTAAGTCTGAGTCATTCTGCTCATTTGCTGTTGTTGTGCCATTATTGAAGAACTTTGTACAGACTCCGTGGCCAGAAGTTCTGTCTCCGAAGTAATCGCATAAGTCTCCTGCATCTCCTCCATTGCTTTCGTTTCCGCAGACAGCGTCTTCATTTCCAAAGCAATAGTTCCATTCAAAATCCCTTGTTGTCTCGTTAGTGCCTTGGCCAGATGCATTGTTATCATTATCAAGAGCAAAATCATTGTCTGCATCTTGTCCGCAGAGCTTTGAGTCATTTGATGTGCAGAAATAATTAGTCGTGTTTGTCCCTGCTTTAAAGCAGGTGCTTCCTTCTATACATGATGTTGATGAGTTGCAGCAGGCAGCTGTGCTGTCTGTTGCTGCAGTTGTATTTATGTAACTCTCACTTGAGTCATCTCCGCAGCAGTTTCCAAAATAAGTCCCTTCTGCCTGTGTATCAGGGAAACTGGTCGTATAATTGAATCTGTTGCTGCATGATTTGCACTCTGCTTCAGAATCTTCGCATGCTACAGTGTAATTGAAGTCATCAAAGTATGCAGTGTTGTTTGAAGTTTGTCTTGCTCCAAGCTCAAACCCTGTGAATGTCGTTATCAAAGAAGTATTCCTGATGCTGATGCTGTCGATAAATAGCCTTGTGACAGTGCTTACCTTGACAAATATACTATGCCAGCCTATGCTTCTTGCAACTTCTGTGAAAAATGTTCCGTTAAGGAAATAGCTGTAATGTGTCTGGTTCAGTGTTGCGTTGACTCCTATGCTGAACGGAACTTCTCCTCCGAGCACTGCAAGCTGGCTCTCATAAGTTAAGTTTGTCTCTCCAGGATCATAGAACCAGACGCTTAAGTTTCCTACCTTTATGCTGTCAGTAAAGTTTTTAGTGATGTAGCTAATTATGCTTGTGTTTACTATCAGGCTCTTGTTGCCAGTATAGCTTGTTGCATTTGTTATGTTAGGGGAGCCAGTGATGTTCCATCTTGAGGTATTGATAGTTGATTCTTCAAATTGGTCTGTGAATATGACATTTAGATTTCCTGGATCTAATATTACGCTGATATTTTCACATTCACCACCTATACAATAAACTCCGGATGTAAAATTAAAGAATGCTGATGTTGCTACATCCCTATTTTCGCTGCTCGGGAAGATTAGGAAAGGCGATAAGCTTCCAAATGCCAGGCTGAAGTTTGTCGTGTAATTGTCTATTGCGCTGCTAGTGTCTATGCAGCTCACATTCAGTGTCCAGTTGCCTGAATCTTCTATCAGTGTCTTGTAGTTATATACATAAGACCCATTCACATTATTTGTTATGTTGCCTGTATTTATCTTATAATCTCCATCATATCTGTTGAATAATTGGAGAGAGACGTTTGTTATGTCATTGTCAGGATCAGTGCAGTTTACTGTTATGTTTGTCAGGTTTATTCCGTAAGTTATATTGTTGCAGTTGATGTTTCCTGTTCCGTTATGGCACTGCACAGAATATATTACAGGCCTTGTATTTGATATGTTTACAGTGTTTGTGCTGTTGATGGCAGCATTTGTAAAGTTGTGCTCATCTGCTGGGGTAACTTCACATTTCCACGTCTCTAACTTTGTTGTATTTGCAGCATTGATCTGTTTTGTATTGTAAGAAGAAAGCGCTCCAGCTACATACCATCTGTATATTGAAAGCTCAGTGTCATTATCCTGGTCGCTGTAGGAATAATTACAATCTAATGTGCTTGTTGTATTTGGTGAAGCAGGAAGCACATTTGGTATAGTTATGTTCGGCTGCCTGTTTATCTCGAAGATGCCTGAACTGGAGCCAGAGCATAGGTCTGAGTCATCACATGCAGCAAGGTAATAAGTGAAGTTGAGGTTGTTATTGTTGTCTGTTATGTCGCTTAATGTGCCCATGTATCTGCATGATACTGAGGTTGTTGAGCTTAATGATGTGTTGCAGTATTGCTTTGCGCCATTTCTGCATCCTGTTGCATTTATGCTTGTTGAGTTGCAGACAAATATCCTTGCATTCTCGCTTGGAAGGTCAGGATCTTTTCAGGTAATACTGAATGTGACATTTGTGTTTACATTTGTAGGATTTGTGGTGTTTGAGTTATCGCTATAGCTTGAGATGCTCGGTGCGCTGCTTCCGATTGCTTCGGTAGTTGAGTTTATTGGAGTCCCAAAATCTGTGCCATCTTTTGGCGTAGCCTGGCAGAACCAAGTCTCATCACTGGTTGTGTATGCAGCATCAACTGTTGAGCTTGTTAATCCAGAGACTAATATGCTGTTATTGTACCACAGATATGCGCTTCCAGACTGAGAGTCAGAGTCTGCATCGCTGTATGTAAAGCCGCACGTCAAAGTATTTGTTGTCAATGGCGCATTTGGAGTAATATCAGCATCCTGTGCAGTTGGCACAGTATTTTCAATTATTTCTCCTGCGCTCTTTGAAGTGCTGTTGAAAGTTCCATCGCTTGCTATTGCGATGCAGGTGTAATTATCTCCCCTGTTGCATCCTGACAATGTGCAGAAGTATGTCTGGTTTGTTGCGCCTGAAATGATTGTGCCATTATCATACCACTGGTAAAAGTAAGAGAGAGTATCGCCTTGAGGATCAGTTGCAGATAAAGTGCAGTTTAATTCTGTGCTTGTCTGTGGGGAATCTGGGATGACATCTACTGTGCTTATTGTTGGAGTGCCGTTCTCTGCCTGCATGATTATGGTAAGTGAGATGCTGCTTGTTGTTGTTAAGTTTATTGTTGTTGAGTTTATGAAATACCTTACCTTGCTTGTGTTGATAGTGTAAGGAGAAGAGTATGTCTTTAAGGTTGCATTTTGTATGAATTCAGTCAATACTTGCTGGGTAATTGTTCCGTTTGTTATGTTTGTCGCATTGAATACAATTATATTAGAGACATTGTATATGGAGACATTTGTAGTGTTCATCAACACATTGTTCTCATCTCTTACAGTTACGTCTAGGTAATATTTGACAGCTATTGAGGATGTGTCTGTTGCTGAGTTAAAGCCGATGTCTGATTTGTTGAAGGTTGTGTTGATGAGGGTGTTGTTTCCTCCGCTTAAATATAAAAATACATCATTTGTGGCAGTTGCATTTATCGTATTGCTTATGAAGAAATTAGAATATGACTGGTTAAGGTATGCTCCATAAGAACTTGTGGCTGTTGTTGTAATTATATTTCCTGTCAGATTATTCTTAAGAGCGTTTAAAAGTGCTATGCCATGACTTCTATTTCCTAATGTGTTCACTATATTTCTGTCAACAGTATTATTATCTGCAAATTTTGTATAGATATCAAGGTTTTGGAGATATATTCCAGGT
>JAGVZX010000084.1 GCA_018302185.1 Candidatus Woesearchaeota archaeon | reverse complement strand
TCCATCAGTATGCACAGATTCAGACGGGATAGATTATTATTCTGTAGGCACAGTAAAGATTTCAGGTAATTCTACTGTATTTACAGATTATTGTATAGGTCTACATCTGATAGAATATTCTTGCAGCGCACAGGGATCATTGGTAACAACTAATTACGGATGTCATAATGGCTGCTTAAACTCGCAATGTCTTACACAAGAAGTTACTAAAAAGTGTTCTGATAGTGATAATAATACTGCCAATAGTTATAATGTGGGTGGCCTTAATAGGCTTGAAATATATGAAAAGGCAACTAATAAATATCTAATGAGTCCAGTCATCAATCAAGATTTCTGTGTTGATGGCACTTGGCTTAATGAATCTATTTGTGGCCAGAATAATTGGGCACTAACAACTTTGTATGCATGCCCATACGGCTGCCAACAAAACGCATGCTTAGTCGGACCAGGCAATGTTTCACAGCCAACTTGCACAGATTCAGACGGCGGTGTAAATTATAATGTAAAAGGAAGCCTAAAAGCAGCAAATACTGCAGTTGAAAAAATAGACTTTTGTATAGATACCCGTTCTATTGGTGAATATTACTGTGAAAATAATTATAATGGTACTTGGTTACGATATGATTGTCCTAATGGGTGTGAGAATGGCGCATGCAAGGCAGCACCTGCGCCAGTATTAACTTGCACAGATACAGACGGCGGATTCAACTTTGATGTTTTGGGAACGACAACAGATGCTTCAGGAAACTACACAGATACCTGTGTTCTTAATGCAAATGGAACCTACTCATCTAATGAGTATTATTGTAATGGCAATATAGCTATTAGTACAGGAGTAAAGTGCGGTTTTGGCTGTCAAAATGGCTTATGCATCCCTGGTAATTGCACAGATTCAGATAATGGAAATTATTATGTTAAAGGCACTAAACTTTCAACTAGGAGTGTAGATACAGATGCTTGTTATGGAAATTATCTGTATGAATATTCCTGTGATCCACCATATGGTAACTCCTATCAATGTCCAAATGGCTGCCAAGATGGGGCATGCAAGGCAGCGCAATCAAACAGCACAATCTCCTGAGTAAGGCTTAATTTTTTATCTTCTTTTTGTAATATTCCGTTGGTCTTAAAATTTAAGAGATACATATACCTAAAAATATCTTACAGAATCAAGAAATAATTAACTAAGAGAATAAATAAGACAAAAATCAATAAAAAAATAAGAAATTAAATATTTTTTATAACTCTTTCTTCCAAAGCGTTTTTTCCAATGAAGCTTTTCCAGGGCCTGATAACAATAAGCTAACTGTTCCAGCTAATACCATCAAGGTAAATTCATAGCCTCCCTGTCCTGAAAACCCATTTTTTAGGTGCACAGTCAAGATTGCGACAGCCATAACGCCTGAAAGCAATACAGCAGCGTATCTTGTAAATATTCCTAATAGAACAGCTAGTCCACCAAAGAACTCAACGCATGCAACCAGCCATGCAGCTGCTAATGGCAAAGGTATTCCTACATTACCAAAAAATCCTGCTGTTCCAGCTATTCCTCCTCCACCAAATGCGCCAAATAATTTCTGGCTGCCATGGAACAGAAATATAGCGGCAATTACCAATCTCAGGCTTAATGTTGACCATCCTTCATAGCCTTTTAACAATTTTGCTAAACTCATATTCTCACCTCATTCTTTAATACTATTTATCTTGGATAAAGTTAAGTGCATATTGTATATAAATCTAACTCCAGGAAAACAGCAATTCTTAAATACTGAAATTATAACTCTAGTTGGAAATTAGGAATAGCCGTAATTTAATGATAATATGAAATGAAAATATTAATCGCGCCAGACTCTTTCAAGGGAACATTTTCTGCAAGACAAGTAGCTAGTTTCATGGCTAAAGGAGTCAAGAAGATCTATCCTCACGCAACAATAAAGAGGATGCCGATGGCAGATGGTGGAGAAGGGACAGTTGAGGCAGTTGTATTTGACCTTAGAGGAAAGATAATCACAAAGAAAGTCACTGGACCGTTAGGTTATAAAGTAAAAGCCAAGTATGCGTTTGTCTATGATAAGACACATCATCAGCATCTTGCATTCATTGAGATGGCTGAAGCAGCAGGATTGACTTTAGTCCATGAAAGCAAAAGAAATCCTCTCTATACAACGACATATGGAGTTGGAGAATTAATCTTAGATGCAATAAAACGAGGAGCAAAAGAGATTGTTATCGGTATAGGAGGCAGCGCAACAAATGACGCTGGCTGCGGAATGGCACAAGCCCTTGGAGTGGAGTTTCTGGACAAAAATGGCGAAAGCGTAAATAACAATGCATTCATGTGCGGCAAATTACTCTCAGATGTCAGAGCAATCGATACTTCAAATGTCAGTCCTAAATTAAAAAAGATCAAGTTCTTGGTTGCGTGCGATGTATCAAATCCGTTATTTGGCAGGCATGGTGCAGCACATATGTATGCGTATCAAAAAGGCGCAAGCAAATCTGAAGTAAAATTTCTGGACAAAGCACTGAGGAATATTGCTAATGCACATAATAAGCCTAAAGTTGCATCACTTCCTGGCTCAGGCTCAGCAGGCGGATTAGGATTTGGTTTGAGGGCTTTCTGCAATGCAAAGCTTGAATCTGGAGTTGAAATCATAAGTGAGATACTGAACCTTAAAGATGTCATCAAGAAAAGCGATCTGATTATAACAGGAGAGGGAAGATTAGACAGACAAAGCATGCATAACAAAGCTCCTGTGGGAATCGCTAAAATAGCTAACAAATATAAAAAGAAAGTTATTGCTGTACCAGGCAGTGTAGGCCATGGCTATGAAAAAACATATAAATACTTTGATGTTATTGTCCCAGCAGCAACAGGTAAATATACTCATAAAGAGCTTATACAATATACGCCTAAGCTGGTTGAAGAAGCTGTTGTGAAGGCGTTAGGAAAACTTAAGAAATAAAAACATTGTGTTAATAAAAAATTATATAATTAACTCTATTATCTACTAAAAAATATCAAAAAAGGTGATCAATATCAAGAAGCCAAAAGTATTTGTAACAAGGGAAATACCAAAGCCTGGATTAGACTTATTGAGGAAATTCTGTGATGTCGAGGTAAATCCCCATGACAGGGTCCTTACAAAGCAGGAAATAATCAAAGGCGTTAAAGGAAAAGATGCTTTATTGTGCCTTCTTACAGACAATATTGATGAAGAGATAATCGCTTCCAATCCAAACTTAAAAGTCATCGCTAACTATGCAGTCGGTTATAACAACATTGATGTTTCAGTTGCAACAAAATATTCTATTCCTGTGACTAATACACCTGGTGTGTTGACAGATACCACTGCAGACTTGACTTTTTCATTATTAATGTGTGCAGCAAGAAGGCTAGTTGAAAGCGATAATTTCATGCGTGCAGGAAAATACAAAGGCTGGGGACCTATGCTGATGTTGGGGCATGAGATCACAGGCAAGACTATTGGAATCATCGGTCTTGGAAGGATAGGAAGCGCAGTCGCAAAAAGAGCAGTAAACGGCTTTAACATGAAGGTAATATATTATGAGCATGACGGACCAAAGCCTGAAGTGGAGAAGGCGCTTGGAGTAAAATATGCTGACTTTGATGAGCTTCTTAAACAAGCAGATTTCATTACATTGCATGTTCCATTGAATGACCAGACAAAGCATATGGTCTCTACAAAAGAATTTGGATTGATGAAGAGTACTGCAATACTGATCAATACAAGCAGAGGGCAAGTTATCAATGAAAAAGCTCTTGTTGAAGCGCTTAAGAAAGGAAAAATTGCTGGCGCAGCTTTAGATGTTTATGAAGAAGAGCCTGCAATGGCGCCAGGATTAAACGAATTAGATAATGCTCTTATAGTGCCGCATATAGGGAGTGCAACTATCGAAACCAGGACAAAGATGGCAACCATGGCAGCAGAGAATGTAATTGCAGCAGTGCAGTGTAAAGTTCCTCCAAATTTAGTAAATAGGGTTTCGTTGGAACAGTGGAAGTGTAAGATATAGTAAGATTATTGAAAAATATATCAATATAATAAATATTAAAATAATAAAATAATTATTCATAAAAATAATTTTATCGAGGGGTGTTATAAATGTCAGTAAACTTTAAGCCAGCAACCAGGATGTCCAGATTAGGGACAGAAACAGCTTTTGCAGTCAGTGCAGAGTGCGCAGCTCTTGCAGCTAAAGGCCGAAAAGTCTATCCATTTAATCTTGGCGATATGAATATCAAGACTCCGCAAAATATTATCGATGCAGCTACTAAATACATGAATGCAGGAAAGACAGGCTATTGTGCAAGCGGCGGAATAGCAGAACTCCGTGAAGCGCTTGCAGAGGATGTTGGAAATGCCAGAGGCTTAAAATATGGCATAGAAAATGTTGCGATACAGCCAGGAGGCAAGCCGATAATCGGCAAATTCCTGATGTCAGTCATGAACGAAGGAGATGAAGTTCTATATCCGACGCCAGGGTACCCTATCTATGAAAGCCAGATAGAGTTTCATCAGGGTAAAGGATTGCCATATGGGTATACTGAAGGAGAAAAGGATTTTAAGATCAATCTTGAGCAGATAGAGAATCTTATAACAAAAAAAACACGCGCATTGATTTATAACAATGGCCAAAATCCACTTAGCTGTGAGAGTGATGAGAAAGAGATGAAGCAGATAGCTAAATTGGCAATTGATCACAACTTATTTGTCTTGAGCGATGAGGCGTATTTTGACATAAGGTATTCAGGCAAATCTAAGAGCATAGCTTCTTTGCCAGGCATGCAGGAGAGAACTGTAATCTTATATACCTTCTCCAAAAAATTTGCGATGACAGGATGGAGATTAGGAGGAGCCATCGGTCCAAAAGAAATCATTGATCAAATAATCAAATTGAATGTGAATGATGAAAGCTGTTCTCCTCACTTTTTACAGTGGGCAGCAATCGATGCGCTGAAAGGAGACCAATCTGGGCATAAGGAGATTGTTAAGGTTCTTAAGGAAAGAAGGGATGTTGCAGTCAGATTACTGAATGATATCGATGGTATAAGATGCTATAAGCCAGAGATTGCTTTTTACCTGTTTCCAAATGTTACCCAAGCAGTGCATAGATTGGGCTATAAGAAAGGCAAGGAAGAGCTTGCCAGGTTCAGGGTAGATGTGCTTCAAAAAACTGGAGTTTCTTTCTGCACACGAGATCATTTTGGAAAAAGATTGCCGACAGAAGACCAGGAATATATCAGGATGGCATTTTCAGGAATAAATGTTGACCAGATAGAAGAAGGGCTCGGGAAGCTGAAGAAGTTCGTGGAAGGATAATTAACTTATTAATTAACCTATTCTCACACAAACTTTATAAATTCTTATAATTATCTTAACTATAGTTAATAGGATGTTAATGAACTATCTTATATCGTATTGGAGGATGAGGAAAATGAAATCAAAAATAAACACTGCATTAAAAAATCAGATCATGAAGCTATTGCCAACAGTTATTGCAAGCGCGCATTGTGATGTTCCATGTGGTATCTATGATCCGACGCCAGCAAAGATTGCTGCAAAAACAGTTGCGAGGATGACACAGCAGCTTGAAGAGCTTGAAGTTCCTAAAGACTCTAAAGATGCAGCTGCAGATAAGACTGCGTTGTTGCAGTATACTAATAGGGTTGTAAGAAGAATACAAGCAAAAGAAGAGCAGGCGCAGCTATGCAAAAATGAGCTCTCTATATTATGGACTGACTTTTTCAAGCCAGCGCATCTTGAGAAATTCCCAAAATTGCATGAAGCTTTCTGGAAAGCAACTAAATTATGCTCAACAAATAAGCAGGAGTTCTGCGCAGAGCATGCAAAAGAATTGCTTGATGCAGTGGATGAAATAGCAAAGATGTTCTATGAAGCAAAAGGAGTGCCTGAAAGATTTAAGGCATATAAGGAAATAACTGATAAGCTTTATTGAAAATGAAATCAGCAATTAATTTTTTTAAGCGTATTATTTTTACTGTAAAAGTATATGGGGAAAGCTGCTGGCCTGAGCTGGTTCCAAGCAAAAGATATCTTGCGACTAATCTATTTAAGCCAAAGATAGGTGATTATATCGTATTTAAGACTAGGTTTGATGAGACATTTGTAAAGAAAGTACATGACATTAACAAAGGAAAGGATGAGTCTTATTTTGTTACAGGCACTGTCTCTTGGGGAGACTCGAGCAGGGAATTTGGACTAGTTGATAAGAATAGTGTTATCGGGAAACTTCTGTATTATTAAATTAAATAAATTACAATAATCCCCTAACTATCCTTGTGATGTTTTTGGAGAAGATTTCTTAGTAAATGCCCCATTATAATTAACAACCATGAATCTTTCATAATAGCTCTTTAAAAAATCCAATAATTCTCTTACTTTTTGTCTGTTGTAGAATGCTAGCAGACCATCTGTTTCTGTGTGACGATCTTTAGGTATTTTAGCACCTTCAATACAATATGTGGGTATATAGCGAACTTCATCTTTGCCTTGCCTAGAAACTCTTCTTATCCCTGCATTAATTGCTCTCTCTATAAGAAGCTCTGCAAGCGTACCTCTAAAATTAGCATAATGATTTGACTGGCCTTCTTCCCTTATTAGGCGATATAAGCCTTCATTGTCATTAGCTTCGAGCAGTTCTACAACTTTTGGCATTGCGCTATCTTCATGTTCTTTACCTATTTTAGCTAACAACTCAGTTCTATCTTCTTCACTTAATGTAAAGATAATCTCAAATGGTAATCCGATAACTTGGATAAGAAAATCAATCTTACCGCTCTTCAGGCTTATAGAAATATCCCTGTCCGGGTCATAATGAGCAACTCCTCCTAAAACCGGAAAGCTATCTCTATAATTTTTTCTAAAATAATCTTTTAATGTTATTCTCTTATCTGCAACCTGTGTCCGTTTTCCATCGGGCATGCATCCAACTTCTACGATAGCTAACTGCAGGCGATTACCGTCTCTAT
>JAGVZX010000054.1 GCA_018302185.1 Candidatus Woesearchaeota archaeon | reverse complement strand
TCAAAACCTGGAAGCGCAACAAGGATATTGCCTGAGCTAGAGGAAGGGATAACCAAGATTGATCTAAGCAAAGATGCAAAGCTAAGTGAATTTGCCTATGACAAAAATTTATTTGCTGCATTAGATCTTCCAGAAGTGCCAGAGAACGAAATCATAAGGCATTATGTCGCATTATCAAGGAGAAATATTGGTATAGATACTGCATTCTACCCTCTTGGAAGCTGCACAATGAAGTATAATCCTAAAATCAATGAAGATACAGCAAGATTAGAGGGATTTGCAATGCTTCATCCGATGCAGATATTTACTGACCAGCATACTCCGCAGGATCATGTCCAAGGCGCATTGCAATTGATATATGAATTAGAAAAAGATCTTTGTGAAATAACCGGAATGGATGCAGCTACATTGCAGCCTGCTGCTGGCGCTCATGGAGAGATGACTGGGTTGATGGTTGCAAAAAAATATTTCCATGACAGGAAGGAATTTCAGAGGAGAAAAGTGCTTATTCCTGACTCCGCACACGGCACAAATCCAGCAAGCGCAGCTATCTGCAATTTTGAGATTGTGACAATCAAATCAAACAACCAAGGATTGGTTGACATTGAAGATTTAAGAAAGAACCTGAACGAGCAGTCAGCTGTTTTCATGATAACAAATCCTAACACTTTAGGATTGTTCGAGAAAAACATAGTTGAAATCTGCAATGTTGTGCATGAAGCTGGAGCTTTAGTGTATTGCGACGGAGCAAACATGAACGCGATGGTCGGAATTACAAAGCCAGGTGAGATGGGCTTTGACATGATGCACCTAAATTTGCACAAGACATTCTCTACTCCTCATGGAGGCGGCGGTCCAGGAGCAGGACCTTGCTTGGTAAAAGAGCATCTGAAAAATTGCCTTCCAATGCCGCGCATTTTGCGAGAAGAGACTGGCGAGACTGCGGTTGAATATGACAATTACAGCAGGAAAGAGATAAGGGTTAAAAGATACCGTTATAAATTAGTTTACACTCCTTATGATTCGAATTTAGCTGCACATTCTGGCTCAATAGGAAGAGTCAAGGCATTCTTCGGCAATTTTGGAATTTTAGTGAGAGCTTATACTTACATCAAGGCGCATGGCGCTGCAGGCTTAAGAAAAAACACAGAATATGCAGTATTGCATGCAAATTACTTGAGGGTAATTTTACAGGAGCATTATGATCTTCCTCATAAAGTAGTCTGCAAGCATGAGTTTGTACTGAGCGATAAGGATGTGCCTAACGGCGTTACAACACTTGACATTGCAAAAAGATTATTGGATTATGGCCAGCATGCTCCTACCATTTATTTCCCTATGATAGTGCATGGTTCAATTATGATAGAGCCGACAGAAACAGAGAGCTTAGATAGATTAAATGAGTTTGCAGCTGCCATGATAAAAATAAAAGAGGAAGCTGCTACTGATCCAGATCTGGTAAAGAAAGCTCCACATACTACTGTTGTAGGCAGATTAGATGCAGTCGCTGCTGCGAGAAAGCCGAATGTGAAGTGGAAAAAAGAATGAAAGTGAAAACACTGAGTGATAAAAACAATTAAAATTATAAACTATTTCTTATTATCTTGGTTGATATGTCACAGGATAAATCATCAGCTGAATTAACTCTGCCTTTGCTGGAAAAAGAAGTGAAAGTATCTGCTAGCCAGCTTGCTAATTTCTCAGAACAGATGCAGCAATTAAAAAAAGATAATCCGAAAGAAAGACAGCATTTGCCTGAATGGTTTAAAGTTAAACTGCCGATAGGCAAAGACTTAGAACGCTATAATAAAGTAAAATCTTTACGACATGGCTTGAACTTGCACACTGTCTGCGAAGAAGCGCGCTGCCCAAACATAAGTGAATGTTGGGGAAGAGGCACAGGAACATTCATGATAATGGGTGATACTTGCACAAGAGCATGCAGATACTGCGATGTAAAGAGCGGAAAGCCTGGAACACTAGATGCAGAAGAGCCAAGGCATGTTGCAGAAGCGATCAAACAATTGCAATTAAAATATGTTGTAATAACATCAGTCACAAGAGATGATTTGCCAGATGGCGGTGCATTGCATTTTGCAGAGACAGTTGAGTGGTGCAGAAAATTAACTCCAGCAACTAAAATCGAACTGCTTATCCCAGATTTCTGGGCAAAAGAAGATGATCTTCAGACAGTAATTAATAGTAAGCCTTATGTCATCGGTCACAACATAGAGGCAGTTGAAAGGATCTATCCTAAAATCAGGCCAAAGCCTACGTATAAGATTGCAGTAGATGTTATCGATAAATTAAAAAAATTATCTGTTGAATCTAACATACCAATGCTCACAAAATCTGCCTTGATGGTAGGGCATGGAGAGGATGCAGCTGAAGTTGTGCAAACGATGCGCGACTTGAGGACAGTTGATTGTGATATATTTTCTATAGGTCAGTATCTGCGTCCTAGCAACTGGCATGTGCCTGAACAGAAGTTTTACACTCCGCAAGAATTTATTTCTTTGAGAGAGGCAGGATTGAAATTAGGATTCAAGAACTGCGTTGCTGGTCCTTTAGTGAGAAGCAGTTATTTGGCAGAGCAGGCAGTTGGCTTGAAGATACGTTAAGAGGTTATTCTTTTTATTTCTAATCTATTGTTTTTTTCCACTCTAAGGTCAAATATCGTCGATATATTTTAAAATATAGCCTGAAAAACATAGCTAATGAGATCTAATGTAACGATTCATTCACCTGTAGAGATTGCTTTGCTAGATTCAACATTAAATACCCCTCTAAAGATAGCAGATATATTAGATGAGCTAAAGACAAGGAATAATCCTGCTTTAGAAGTTCTGATCAGGGAAGCATTTAAATCAATGAACAAGCCTATTGCCAAAGGGCAGGGTATAAATATCCAATTTTACCATGTAGGCAGTGATGCGTATGTTTTTCTTGTGCAACCACAACTTACAAAAGATTATTTGATCATGCAGATAGCACGTGGTGGTGGAGATACTGAACAAGGAAATCATGTTGAAAATGATTTTGACAATCTGAGGGAGTTAGAGAAGTTTAAACTGGGATATCTTCCACGCACTTATGGTACTAGGGGCAGGATTAGCTTATGCGGATTAACAGAGCTTCCAGTTACATTTACAGAATATTTAGCTGGTTATGCATGCCTTGATAATACGCATTTTGGCATGCCAAGCAATTTTAAGCTGCTTGGTCATAGTGATGAAGACATAGAGTTTGATTTAGAGCAATCAATAGATATTATGAAACAGATAATAAAGATTGTAACTTATATATTTGCAAGAACTTATGATTCTAAAACAAACAAAGGTAGATTAGTCACAGAAGTTGTTCCAGAAGCAGGCGATTTTGTGTATAAGGTGGATTCGAAAAAAGGTCAGCCATCAGTTAAGATGGTTGCAGTACGGCAGCTTGATGATGCATTACCCAGAGAATTATTATTTTATCTAAATGCACCTATAGGTGTTTATGTGATGACAGACGAAGGTCTTATGCCAAGATATTTTATGGCAATAGGTGATAAGAATCATGATGCTACAATGTTAGAGGGGGTAAGGATAGGTTTAAGAGAAGTTTTTGGGTGCAAAGCAGATAAAATGCTTGCTGCATGGGTTGACGATTATAATAAAAACATAAAAAGAGACTTAACTCGGATATTTAGTGGAATAGCAGATGGAAACATCAGAAGCTATGATGATGTGCCTGCTGGTTATAGGACAATGTTAAGATGCTTTGCAGTAAGAAGTTATCTTCAGCAGGAAGAGGAAAGAACAAATTGCTGCAGAGCTCCGACAGCAGAAGATTATGCCAAATCATTTTCAGCCTTAGGTAAGATCAGAGAGTGTATTGTTGACAAGGTAACAGATAGTATGTTGATAAATACAAGAAGATAAGAGTAACAAAAAGCTTATATAATTTAGTGCTTTTAAGTTGTATAGTGAGAAATCATGATACAAAATATATTTGTTCAAGTTAAAAGATGGTTTGTGAATAATAGTGATGTCTTATTCTTAGTTATATGCTTAACATTAGCTGTATTTTTTATTATATTAGGATTAGGTATAATCTAAGCAATTTTAGGGTAATTATTCCAAATACTTCACAACAACAATTGCCGTATCATGCAATTAGGTTTTTATCCCCTATACCTAACTACAATAAGAGTTGCATCATCATCCAAATACTTTTGTTTAATAGCATCTCTAAATGCTTTTTTTGGATTTTGTTGCAGTAATTCCATAAGCTTTGCTGCAATCCTGTCTAATCGTTCTGCTTCATAATCCCAGTTTGCGCCTGGATAATATTTAAGAGAGCCATCATGAACATATTTATTGCCTATATGGTAGAATGCTCCATCTGAAGCAATGACTAAGACATCATCTTTCTTAAGCTTGATCGCACCATCCTCTACCAGTTCAGCAGCTTTTGGCGAAAAAGTATCTATAGTTACTATGACTTTCTTATCATAGCTTAAGGCTGAATACATCGCATCCCATTCATGATGAACCATCACATATAACTTATTCCACCATGAATAAGCTATCTTTGCAAAGATTTTTTTAGCTGCCATCTTTCTATCAGTGGGCAAGTCATCGACAGATTCATACATAATAGGTTTATCGCCAAATATCTTTCTTACCTGTTTTTTAAGCTCTTCATCGACCGGATACCATTCAGCTAAAGAGGAGTTAGAACAATTATAAAGATCGATTCCTATTGTCAAGACATCAAAATTTATTATGCCTGAATAAAACTGAGAATTTCTGTTAAACACTTGGAGCAGCTCTTCAAGCGTAATTTTGCTTGGATGCTTGCCAAAAACAATCTCTAATAACTGCCTGTCTGTCTGCTGGTTAACTAATCGTATGGCTTCTCCATCCCTGAAAAGATATGCAACACTATCACCTAGCTGCGCAATTTCCAGATAGCCTTCCCTGATTGAAACTGTTGTCAATGTAGTCTCTTTGCTCAGCCTTGAGCCAAGCATTCTTTGCTCAGTCTCTTCAACAATCTCTTTTAACGGACGATCCTTATCATGCTGTACAGATTGTTCTAAAAACTTGATTGCTGCTCTGCTTGCTCTGGCAACTTTCATCCTGTCACCATAGCCTTTATCTCCATCCATGCCGTCTGCAACTGCCGCCAAAAAATAATCATCGCCAAATGCCCTGGCAATATGACTATCCCTATTACTACATTTGAACTTTCCTCTGCTCTGTGCAATAACTTCCAATCTCATAACTCGGAATAGATTGTAGCTAGTATTAAAATTTAATTAATAAATAACTTAAAAGTGGTGAAAAATCCTAAAATTTTTTAAATAACATTGAGTTAACATAGCTTATGAACAACACATTAGCATCAATGCTAACATTAGTAAATCATATCATAATTCCACCCCTGACATGGAAGTTCAATAAGCTAGGAAGAAGGTTTTTCTCATCATTAGCAGAGCAATATTTAGCAGGCCATTCGTTGGAACAAGGGCTTGAAACCATAATAGCTCTTTATGAAGATGGAACACCGCATGATAAGTTATCTGGAAGGTCCTCAAGTTTTGATATTCTTGGAGAAGATGCAAAAACAAAAGATGAAGCAGATGAATATCTTGGCATATACAAGAGATTTATTGACATGATCGTTGCAGGAAGAGAATCTGGCAGGATAAGAGACCAAGATGCTGTCTCTGTCTCATTAAAGCCAACAGCAATAGCAGCAGTTGCTGGAGATGAGGATCTTCCTTTCATACATCCTGAAACTCCATTAGTGCCAAGGCTGGAAGAGCTAGTCAGGTATGCAAAAGAACGCAACATTAAAGTCACATTAGATATGGAGGACCATAAATGGACAGAGAGAACTTTAGATGCTGCGCAAGAGATCTGGAAGTGTGGTTATGATAATCTAGGGATAGTTTTGCAGTCAAGGCTTAACAGGACACAACATGATATCTTAAAATATATAACTTTACAAAGTTACGCAACACCGAGAGAGAAGATACGAGTAAGAGCATGCATAGGTGTTTACAGAGAGCCGCGATCAGAAGCAACTAATGATAAGAAAGAGGCAAAGCAGCGTCTTGTTGAAAGGATAAGAGAGCTGTTTGCTGCAGGCATATATGTGGAGATTGCAACACATGACCATGATGTTATATACCAGATCATTGATGAGATAATCGTGCCACAGGGCATCTCTCCAGCCAGATTTGAATTTCAGTTTCTGAGAGGCGTTGAAAACGCATATCAGATAGATAAGCAATTGCTTGGACAGGGCTATAAGGTAAGATATTACATGCCAGTTGAGCTAAAGCCTGAGGCAGGCATCCCTTACATGAAACGTCGTTTGATCCAAAATCCTGAGATGGTTGTCAATGCAGCAAAGAACATTGCACAGAGAGCCAAAAAGTATGCCAGCGAAGCTGTTGAAAGAAGAATACAGAGAAGTTTTAGGCATGCTACTACTAAGTACAAAGTAAATAGACACTTTTAAAATACCTTTAAATCACTAATATGAAAATATCCAAGAGAGCAAAAGTTGTAGCATGGTCTGCTTTAGCATTAACTCTTGTTAGCATAGGTTATTCTCTAATTATGTATTGTACCAGCAAAAAGTTGAGGGATGCATTGAGATATGATGGGCTTGAGTATCTGCAGGCAAGAGCTGCTCCTCCTTTCACCACAGTAACTAAAGGAAACAGCCATATCGTATTTGAAGGCACTACCGGCGGAGAGATGTATGAAAAATATAGGAAAAGCCTGGAAGCTCTTGCTGAGAAAGCTGCAGAAGAGCATAACCTTGAAGTGAATATTCTTGTCAAAGAATCTGTTTCACTTATCAATCCATTTCCAGATAAGAATAAGGTAGGTTTAGGCACGATTGATAGGGTCGGCATATGCATACTTGGAGCCACGATCAGCTTAGAAGATATTGTTGTAGTGACTCCTGATTCATACCATATAGGTCCTGAAAATGACCCTAAATCATCTCAGCTCATGGGCGAGATAGGTGCAGCTATAGGGATAGGCATATACAAGTTTCTTGAAAGATATAAACCATCGATCCAATTTGGGATAGGAGATCCTTTTTATTATGATAAGTCAGATCCAGAGATAAAAGAACTGAAAAATCTTATAGCTGAGGCAAAAAAACACGCCCTGCTTGATAGGCTGACGGTTGCAAATCTTATGGGTATACCTGATGAATGGCTTGTAAGCAGGCCTGGGGTAGATGAGACATTAATCCTATACGCAGACTACTTTGCCATGAGCCTGAAACTAAAGCAGCAATATAATGCATTTCTCCAGGCACTGCCAGAAGATGAAAGAAAGATTGCAGAAGGCATAATGGGGATTGTTGAGCGGCGTATGGAATAGAAGATAATCTCTCTTTAAATCTTAGGTAATACAAAATATTTTTATTAAGCATCACTTTATTCTTCAATTATGCGCTTCCGCTTCATAAACACAGGAGATAATACTGCAGCGATGAACATGGCAATAGATGAAGCTCTGTTAGAAAGCAAGCTGCCTGTGTTAAGAGTTTACGGATGGAAGCCTGCAGCAATCTCTATAGGCTATAATCAGGAATTAAAGAAGCACATTAATTTGGATGCATGCAAGAAACTTGGAATAGATATTGTACGTCGTCCGACAGGCGGCAAAGCAGTTCTGCATGACACACATGAGATGGAACTGACTTATTCGGTCATTATAGATCTGAATGATAAAAATTATGACTCAGATAAAATCATCCCAAAACTCCACAAAGACAGCATCCTTGAATCATATAAGAAGATCAGCAAAGGAATATTAAATGCCTTGAATTTTCTGGGCATAAATGCAGTGATGAAAGAAACCAAGCCAGAAAAGACAGATACTGCTATCTGCTTTAACGAGCCCAGCTGGTATGAGATTCTCTCTAACAACAAAAAAATAGTTGGTAGCGCACAACGAAGAATCAACGGAAAAATCCTGCAGCACGGCACAATCCTTATCGGCTGCGATGTAGAAAAGATGTGCAGATGCTTTAACACCGATTTTGATGCTGCAGTAAAAGCAACAAAAGAGAGAGTGACTTCAATCAGCCAATTAATAGGGAAACATATTACATTTCAATCACTTGCAAATGCATTAAAGCAAGGATTTGAAGAAAACTTTAATCTTGATTTTGCAGACGATAAATTAACAGATGAAGAGCTTGCTGCTGCAGATAAATTATGCAAGGAGAAATATGAGATATGCAAATAAAACTTATTATCTTAGCATAGGATCTGGAGCCACTTCATCTTTTTGTGGCGTGTTCTCTTAGGCAACTTGGGTTAGTAGCCCTCGCAAACCGCCGATGCCCTCTGTATCATCAAGCCTGTCTACTGCAAGGAAACTGGAATCAAAGTCATCATCGTGATCTAGGTTGAAGTTAAAGAGCCAAGATACGCGGCAAATGGCACCTTTTTTAGCATATGCTTTGACATATTCTGGATTTAAGATAAAGAAGTTTGTTGTTTTCTTTCCTGCTGCATTTAATATAGCCATATACTGCCTAAATTCATTGCTAAAACCTTTTGCTTCATTATATTTCTCTCCATTTCCCCATGTTCTCTCAGCTAACTCTCTTTGATCACCATTTAAGCCGCCTTCTTCAACAGGTTTATCATAATTAACTGTATTTACCTCAAAATATGACAAATCATTAGTATCGTTTATTAATCTTAAGCTATCGGCATCATATTCTACTCTTGCAGTAGTTCCTGCACTTACAGATTCTTTTACTTCAGAAGCATCTTTTTCGTTTGGCCTATAATTGGTTAACCTTCTTGGCCAATAACCCCTTAACCTTTTTAGCTGTTTTATAGCTTTAGCTATATTCTCTGGCCTAAGAACAAGATTATTTCTAACATCATTGCTAAGATATAAAACAGCCTTTCCGTTTTCTACAGTGTACATTGCTCCTGTTCCTGTCCAGCCAAACCAATTAAGTAAAAAATTAGGATTATTAGGATTACTTAATGCTTCATTAGGATCAGCTAATGCTTCTTTCAATTTTACAGTATTAACATTTCCATGCTCATCTAATGCGCCTCTTGCTCTTAGCCTTTTTAGCTTGTCATTGCATACTTGATATGCCAATTGTATAGAAGTCCAATCTGCTACCTGGCGAAATGATTGCGATAATGTGCCTCTTGGCGTGCTTTCAATAACTCTTTGCTCTAATGATACAAGTTCTGGCATTTTTACCTCTCAATTTTAGATTTATTTAGTAAGTAAATATAGAGCAACTATTTAAATATTGTGCATTATTTACTACTTTGTAGTTAATTATAAAAATCAAAAAATTTAGATATTAGTATAATCTTACTTAGTCTAATAGAATTATATAATTAAGAACAAGAAAAACAAACAAAAAGAATTAAAGAAAGTCTTAGCTAACTTACCCTAGCTCAGCAATCGCTTCTCCAGTCAGCCCAGAGCTTTGCTTATCGCCAAAGATCTTCCCTGTCTCTGATTCTTTGCCGCCGAAAATCTTGCCTGTCTCTCCTGCCTTATCTCCGAATATTGAGCCAGAAGCGCTTGATGAATCCTTGAACACTCCAACGCTTTCCTTGCCTTCAAGTGATTTCTGGCAGCCTGTTAATCCAAATAATAGTAAAGTTATGGCAAATAATGTAATGATTGTTTTTAAGTATCTGTTCATAGTTTTCACCTGTAATTAGTTCTACTCTTTTTATCTGTTAATCTTTTTAATTAATCTAATCTATCATTAACCTAACATAGTATTAATCTAACTTATTTTGAACCAATCCTCATTTATCTTGGGAGAGTTACAGAGCCACTGCCGAAATCTTGGGATCTTTGCATCTCTTCAGTCCTCTGCTGCCTTATCTCTTGCTCTATCTGCCTTGTCTTCTCTTCCTTTATTCGCTCGTATTCTTTTTGCTCAATATTTCTTCTCTCATCATCGCTCATCCTGTCAAATCCCTGATTAAATTCTTTCTCTCTAATATTTCTTTCAGTCTCAGTTGCCTGCTTTTCAAATCTTTCAGATGCTTCTTTCTCAAATCTTTCATCAAATTCATCGCCAAAATCCCTTGGTCCTTCTCTTCTTGCAGGCATCCTTCCAGAATCAAATCCTGAATCAGGTCCTCGCCTATCATCGAATCCTCGGTCATCTCTCATATCTCCTCCAAAATCCCTGTTGTCACCAAATTCTCTGTCATCAAAGCCTTGATCACTACCTCTTCTGTCGTCAAACCTTCTGTCATCCATCATGCGATCGTCTCCCATTCCTCTATCGTCAAAACCACCACCCATCCTGTCATTGCCGAAATCTCTTTCATCGTCTCTGCTGCCTTCATCATATCCTCTGTCATCAAACTCATCATCCTCAAACCTGTTCCTGTCATCAGGCAGCTTGATGTCCACTTCATCTTCAAACTTCTTGAAGTCATCGTCAAACTGGTCATATTTGTCTTTCTCTTCTTTCTTGAAGCCGATCTTTGCAAGCAATGACTCATCCTTCTGTACCTGGACATCTGCAGAAAGCTTTTCTTTTTTGCCTGATTCTAGCTCTGAGAAGTATTGGGTTATCTTATGGCTTAGCTCAACTTCAGAGCTCTCAGCTTTCTTGATTATCACAAGCGCTTCCTTGAACTTGTTTTGCTGGTAAAGGCTCTGGCTTGTTGCCAATATTTTCTTAAGCTCATTTAACTGTGCTTTTCCTTCTTCAACATTTACCCCTTTTGAAGCCAATGTTCCAAATGTCTTCTCAACTTCAGGCATCTGAGTATCTGCTTCCTTGTAGATTGCGTCAAGCTGCTGCTTTATCTTAGTGTCATCTTTCCTGTTCTTGTTATAGCTGTCAAAAAGCCTTTCTATCTCCCCACCAAGAGGGAACGCTCTCTGGAGAATCTTCAATGCAGCCTTGTAATCTCCATCCTCATACTTGGATTCAGCATCTTCAACAAGCTTTTCTATTGCACCAAGAAGCTCTTCTGATTTTGAGACATCTATACTTTCTTCCTTGAATGCTTTCAGAGAATCTCTTACACTTGGAAGCCTGTTCTTAGCTTTCAGCAAAACTGCTTCAACCTCTGATTTCACATCATCTTTTGTCCTTTTTTTCTCAAATCTTCCAAACTCAGACTCAAGCTTGTCTGCTAAAGGATATGCCTCTTCAACCTTCTCCAATGAGCTTACAAAATCATTTGATGCAAACTTCTCTTTTGCATCGTTTACAATCTTCTTGATCTTTACAAGAAGCTCCTCTGCTTTTGAGACATCTGCTCCTGCTGCCTTAAACTCCTTAATCTTTGATTCAGCTGTAGGTAGATTATTGTCCGCTGCATTTAACACTTGTTTGATCTCTGCCCTTATCTTCTGGACAGTGTTCTTTAATGCGCTTACTTTATCTGTCTCAAGCATGCTGCCCTCACCAGAGCCTGCACTGCTGTCTAAATCTTCCACTTTTGCGCTTCCTACGAGCTCAAGGCTCCTGAATTCATCAATGCCCAGATTCTTCTTTCTGTACTGGGAAAATAATTTTTCAAGTTTGTTTGCATATGGGAATGCCTGCTTTGCAACATCCATAGCATCTTCATTCGCTCCATCTTTATACAGCTCTTTTGCTTTGAACATTATCCCTTTGATCTTGCCAAGAAGTTCTTCAGCATCTGAGGTGTCAATGCCTTCATCAGCAAACTCATTTATCTTTCCCTCTGCCAATGGGATTCTTGTAAATGCCTCATCAAGAACATCTTCTATCTGGTCTCTTCCAAATTCTCCTCTTCTTCCAGAGCTGTCCATTTCTTTGCTATACTGCCTCATCAAACGCTCAGCTTTTCTTCCCAATGGTTCCATCTTTCTCAGGATAGTAAATGCCTGCTGAGCTTTGCCTGACTTATACAGCTCAACTACTTTCTGAAGGTTTGATTTGCCTTCTTCCAAAAGCTTGTCTGCTTCGCTTGTGTCGATGCCAGAAGCCTTAAAATCTGCCAATGCTTGCTCAAAATCTTCAAAGTGATATTCTATCTCTTCAATTATCCTCCTTACTTCACTGACTGCCCTTAACTCTCTCATCACTTTCTCCATCTTTGGATGGACTCTTCTCAGGAAATTCATGTTTTTCATAAATGCCCTTCTATCAAACTCTTTTGAATCTTTCATCTTTTGCAATGCAGTAACTGTATCCTTGACTTCATCAAGCAGTTTCTCTGCTTCACTGACATCTGCGCCAAGCTCTTTTGCATCAGCAATCTCTTCTTCCACAAAACTCATGAAATTCTCTATCTCAAACATGACATTTTCCACTTCCTCAAGCATCCTGAGCTTATCGCTCTCCTGCCTTAGCTTCATCTCAAGCTTCTGGAATCCCATCATCTTTCTCTCTGCTTCCCTGAATAATTTTTCTGATTCTCTTTGATCAGAAGCAGAGCTTGCTTTCCTCAGCAAATCTTTTGCATCATCTACATACTTTCTTCCTTCAGAAACATCAACACCCTGACTTTCTATCTCCTCCAGCTTGAATTCAATATCTTCCATCCAGTTCTGCATGCTTTCCGAGCGCATTGATTGGCCTTCTTTCATCATCTCTTGTTCTTCTTGCCTTCTTCTTTCATTTTCCTGCTGCATCCGTTTCATGTCTTCTGCGCTTGGACCATTGCCTCTGAAATCACCATTACCTCCTCTGTTATCTCTTCTGTCGTCTCGTCTATCTCCGCCACGCTCTTTTCCCAATCTTTGCTGGTATTTATCATACTCTTCTTTCTTTCTTTTCTCAAAATCATCTTTCTTTCTCTGATCATCAATTTCTCTAAAATCATCTTCATGCTCTTTCATAAGGTCTTCATCTATCTGCAGGCAAGAAGATGTAAGGCAACCGTCTCTTATTTCACACCCATTTGGACAATTGCATGAAACTTGAGGACATTGTTGGTCAGATGGAGGAGAAGGTTGAGTTGAATCATCTCTGCGCTCTTCAGTTGGAGGAGTTGGCTGAGTATCTGGTGATGGAGCAGGTTCAGTGCCAGATGTTGGTTCATCATGAGGCTGATCATTTGATTCAGAAGGTTGGCTGTTATCAGAGCCTAACGAAGAATCTCCTCCGTCAGATGATGGTGCAGGCTCAGGACTTGGTGACGGACTAGGTTCAGGAGCAGGACTTGGCTCTGGTGGCGGACTTGGTGCTGGCTCAGGCGCTGGAGGCGGTGATGATTCTGCAGGTGCAGTCTCTCCTTCTGCCATTCCAGTAATCAGATTATTGCCTTTGTTCTTCATAAGGTCAAGTATGCTTGCAGAAACAATATTAGAAAGCAAAAAAATCATCAAGACAGAAATCGCCAGAAACCTAGATAGCAAAGTACCTCTAAAGACTTTTTTCATCAACACCACCTTTTTTAAGATAATTACTCTCTTTAACAGGTGAATCTTCTGAAGTATATAAAGCTTTTTGGAAATATTTATATAATCGCCAAGTATTCTTGTTCTAAAGTAAAATAACATTTATTTATTATCCGAAAAAGGAGGTTTGCAAAAAGTTTAATTGACCACACTCGGGCAATCGAGCAAAGCGAGATTGACCTTGGGTTGATAAGGGCATAGCCCTTATGTGAGATTAAACTTTTACGCAGTAAAAGTTTATGGCAACAGAATTCAAGTTTCCAGATGTTGGCGAAGGCATCCATGAAGGAGAGATCGTTAAATGGCATGTCAAGGAAGGAGATTCTGTCAAGCAGGATGAGACTTTGGTTGAAGTTGAAACTGATAAGGCAATCGTCTCGATCCCAAGCCCTAGAAAAGGCATAATTCTCAAGATAAATGTTTTCACTGGAACGATTAAAGTTGGCAATATCCTGTGCGTAATAGGAGATAAAGGAGAGAAATATGTTCCAACTGCATCAGCTGAAACAAAGCCACAAGAGAAAAAAGCTTCTGTTACTGTAATGGGCGAGCTTCCAGAGACAAAAGAGGAATCAAAAAAAGAAGTTTCTAAGATCGCTCAGGTAAAAGCAAGATTTGCAACAAGACAGTTAGCAAAGCAGTTAGCTGTTGATATTTTCTCAGTCAAAGGCACAGGTGCAGATGGATTAATAACAGACGATGATGTCAATAAAGCAGCTTCTCAACTAAAGCATCCTACCATCTCTCAAGTACATCCAGCGCATCCAGATGCTCTTAGGGTCCATGTTCCAAAGATAACTGCTCCATTGCCGCAGAATGTCGGATTGAAAGTCCATAGAGATGAAGATGAGTATGGCAAGGTTGAGAGGCATCCGCTTAAGGGAATCCGTAAAACAATTGCAGACAACATGGTAAAATCTTTCTTCACTGCACCTCATGTCACCCATATGGATGAGGCAGATGTCACAGAGCTTTACTCTGTTGTTCAGGAAGCAAAGAAAAAAGCAGAGAAAAAGAAAATACATCTTACTTATCTTCCTTTTGTTGTACAGGCGCTTGTTGAAGCTCTCAAGAAACATCCCTCACTTAATGCAAGCCTGGAGGACCATACTAGCGAGATCATCTACAAGAAATATTATAATTTTGGCATAGCAGTTGATTCAGACGCTGGATTGATGGTCCCTATAGTAAAGAATGTCGACAAAAAAAACTTGTTGCAGCTTGCAAAAGAGATCGCAGCGATTGCAGACAAATGCCGTGATAGGACAATAACATTGGATGAATTAAAGGGTGGTACAATAAGCATCACTAACATAGGTGCATTTGGAGGGATATTCGCAACACCAATAATCCATCAGCCAGAGGTTGCCAACATTGGGTTGTTTAGGATCAAAGACCAACCTAGAGTTGTTGTAGTCAAAGAAGGCAAAGAGAATGTCAGCAAGATAGTTGCCCGCAAAATAATGCCTTTGACTGTTGCATTTGACCATAGAGTTATAGACGGCGGAGAAGCTGCTAGGTTCATGAATGATTTGAAGTATTATCTGGAGAATCCTAAAGTTCTGTTTAAAAAAGTAGATTAATAGTATAAAAAGAAAGAGATTAATTTTAAAATAATTTTAATTTGATGAATTAATAAATCAAATATAAAAAGATAGATTATATTTTAATTTGCCGTCACTTCTTTAACTTTGGCACTGACATCTTCTCATTCATCACCGCAAGCTTCTCATTTATGCCTTTAAGCTCTGCTGTCTGGCTGAGCAGCAAGTCTCTCTTGCCGTTCTCGATAATTGCTATCAGCACTATGAATATGACAAGCAATGCCCACAAGAATACGCTCTGTACAAATTCCCAGCCGATTGCATAACTTGTCTTTTTTAATACTGTTGTTATCAGAAAATACCCTAACCCAAGGATGACTGCACCTATTGCAATAAGAAATGCCTCGAATACAGAAATGCCTTTAATGTTATCTAATGTCATTTTCACACCTCTTTTTTAAGCAATTTATGATGTTGCATTAACCTAAAATTAATTAGGTTGCTGTTACAATGCTTGTTATTCAGGTAATATGATTAACTATTATATAAACATTTATGTAGAAATGGCATTAACTTTGATGTTTATCTGCTTTCTTGCCTCTTCTTGCCTTTAATCTCATCACCCTTATATAACCAGGCATTTCTAATAATCTGTCTTGATCAAGCACAAAACTTGAGCCGTCTGAGCAATTTACCTTGAACACTTTGTCAACAATATTAAATTTCACATCCACTCTGCCAGAGAAATCTGGGCCATAGCGATAGCTGAACTTTTCGCTTAGCCATTGGGCAAATTTCAGCATGTTCTTTTCTTTTTGCAAGCCTTCCTTGATTAGCTGCAGGTCATATTTTTCATCTTCTTCCAGAGTTGTATGCTTTAAGTCCATAGTGCCAACACAATTCTTAAGTGATTATCTTCTTCTCCTAAATCATCTTATTCCTCTTCATAAACTCTCTTTTTGAGAAAATTATCTTCCATTATGTCATTTATCTTATTGCTGGTAACCAGAAACACAGTATCTCTTGCGCAGTTTGGGCAGTACTTCACAAAAAGCCCTTCCTTTCTGCTGAACTTGAAATTGCAAGTAGTGCAGTAATAGCTTAATTTCTTGATCTCGTCTTCATATTTGTCAGCTCTATTATGGGTTTCCGGTGTTCTTGAACTGCCAACTGCAGATCTAGCTGAGGTATTTAATGCAATGCTTGCAGGCAATTTTGCATGCTGCTTGTTATAGCAGTCTGGGCAGATAAGATCTTTTCCATTCATGTCAAACTTCATTGACTTAGAAGCAGTCTTTCTTCCGCAGCGCCGGCATGATATCTGGATCTCTTGGTCAGTTGCCATATTAGTATTATTAAAGAGTCGTAAATATTTAAATTTATTGAAAAATTTGCTATGTGTATAATTACAACCTTAGTTAGAGAGTTATTTAGTCAAAGTTAATTACTTGCCTTTAGGTTCCTGATATTGGATAGTGGCAATTGTAGCTATTGAATTTGGAGATGCTCTTCCATACATACCCAACGGATACCCAGGTTGGCATAAGCATACTTTAATTGTATTTGGTCCGTGTTCTGGTACCTGATTAGAATCATATAATTGTAAAAGCATATGGTGACCTGGTACTCGATAATATCCTCCCTGTAATGTTAAAGTAGGATTTAAGTCTTCAGGCTTCACAACCTTTCCTTGCAATTCTTTAATTCGAGTTAGATAATTCTTAATGATTTCAATACCAAGGATTTGCTGTAATTCTGTACCTGCATTCCTTCTTACGCTATAAGTTTGTGGACGACCATCTGAAGAATCATGTTTAGTGTATATCAACCCATTATGGACTATCCTGTCAACACCTCTTTCTTCAAACTTCTGTCTTACTACATTTGGAATTACTTCCTGTGCAGAATTAATATTTGAATCATGCTTCTGAGTTTCGCTAGATTCTGAAGTATCCCCAACTACCGCATCTATAGTACACACCTCAACAGAAACTATTTCTATAGCACTATATGCTCTAAATGGTTTTCTTTCCATAACTCTGAAACCATTCAGAATCCCTTCAATATCTATTTCAGATCTTAAATTCCAAATCCTGCCTTCATTATTTGGAGAGGGATGAGAATCTAAATAATATTTTTGCTCAATAACCTGATTTCCTTTTTTTAATTTAACAGATACAACATAATTGTCTGGGACATATATAGTTGCATTTTTGGTGCCTATATTTTCAGCAGAACCGCAAAGCTTAGGCTCAGGAATTTCAATTTCACATCTGTCTTCTAAACCACTTAATTTACCTCTGACAAATTCCGCTGCCTCATCAGGTTTTAAAAAATTTTCCAGATATTCTCTCTTTTTTCTAAGTTCTTCTGCAGTATAAGGTTCATCAATCCTCATTCCTGAAAACCAAGGCGGTCCCCTGCCTACATTTAATACGTGAAAATCTACAGCAATTTTTTCAAGAGCTTCAGCATAGCTAATAAGCGCCATAATAGGCTAAAAATACAAGTTTATTTTAAAATTTAGCGAACTTTCTTGCCAATTAATCACTACTCGAACATCTGCCTGACAACCTCAGTCGCATAGCTTGATTTTGGCAAAGTAAATTCAAGAAACCTCTTCTTTTTGCCTTTGTGTAATTCGTCTTCTTCAGCTAGTCCATCTTTTTTCGCTGATTTATCCTCTTTCGTTAATCCATCTGTTATTGCAATGATCTTAAAATCTCTCACTTCACAGAACAATTGCCTATATTTGCCTTCTGCGCTGACTTCAGGTAGCTGCCTGATGATGAAATCTCTTTCAGTCATGCATTCTTTTTTCATTATATCAGAAACAATCTTCCTAATAATTGTATTTTCAATCCTATCAATGTCTGTCCCAAACCCAACCACTGGTATCTCAATTACATGCATCTCACTATTATCTTTTCCATGCCCTTCAGTATCTTTCTCTTTATTTTGCTCAATACTCTTTTTTTTATCTCCTTTAATCTTTCTAAGCACCTTCTCTGCAGCCAAATTCCAAATATAGCTCTGATAACTGTGCACATACATAAGCAATAATTTCCTTGGAATCTGCTTTAATGCATTGACATAGTCATTGGAGTAATTGGTTAGATAACTGGTAACCTTATTTTCACTTTCGCCTTCTGTTTTGATTATCAGTTCAACTGCATCCTTGAACCTTTTTTGCAGCAAAAGCTTTCCTATATCCTTATTGCTCTTTGAAAATCTCTGTTCACCATAAAAATTTACAAACTTTAGCTGCTTAGTATCATTTAATTGCATTGCATCAAGTTTTTTTAGCTTCACTAATTCCTTGTTGCCCAGATTTCTGACAACGATCCTAAACTTATTTCCCTCTAATTCGCCTAAACTTATTGGGCAGTTTCCATAACCAACAAATTTGAGTTCAATTCCTTTAGCACTATTGTCAGAATTAAACTTATCAATCTTTGGCTTTGCCCTGTTGCCAGGATCATAGATTGAGATTGCCTGCTGAGTAACAGCTACTCTGTCTTTATTTCCGGCAAATCCTATGTTATTCAGGCTAAGTCCAAGCTCATGCGAGATTATTTGCAAAGCTTTCAATGTCGTGTAATCTCTTTTCTTAAGGATGCAGTAGATATATTTGCAATCCTCTTTATCCTCTTTGACTTGGATTCCATTGCCGAATCTAGTTATTTCTTCAACAATAAAATCTTCTGGAACCTGTTTTATCTTGTACATAATTAAGCTACTAACAGGTAAGTTTATATTATTTCTTATTTTCATGCCCTATACTAGATAGTTGATTAATACAATTAAATTTGTTAACTAAAATAGGATTTTATCCAATCTGCAATGATCAAAGCAATCATATTTGACTTGGGAAGAGTGATAGTAGGTTTTAATGACCAAAAACCAGCGGAAGCTCTGACGAAATATACAAAGAAATACCAATCCACAATCTATTATGCAATGTTCCGATCAAAGCATTATGAGGAATTCGTTCTGGGCAGGATTACTCCAGCTAAATTCTATTCTGAGGTAAAAAAAGATCTCAAGCTAACCTGCAGTTTTGCAAAGTTCAAGTTTATCTGGAACAGTATGTTTTCAAAAAGGAAAAATGTTGAGCAGATGATAAGAAAACTGAAACAAAATAAGGGTAAATCAAAAGTCAATTCAAATCATTATTGCCTTATCCTTTTATCAGATACGAACAAGCTTCACTTTGAATCCATACTCAAGAATTACCCTATAATAAAAGAATTCGATGATGTAGTTGTTTCCTACAAGCAGGGATGCAAAAAGCCAAGCAAGAAGATATTTCTGATCGCATTAAAGAAAGCAAAAGAGCTTGCAAATGCAGAGCCAGATGAATGCCTGTATTTTGATGATCTGATTGAGAACATCGACGCTGCAAAAGAGTTAGGGATAAATGCGGTGCAGTACACTAGATTTCATGATCTTATATCTGCATTTAAGAAATTTGGCATAGATGTGCCAAAGTGATCACTGGTCAGATTATAGTCGACAAAATAAAATTTTATAGCTTTAGAAAAAACAATATTTTTAAATCAGATGGTTATTCTTGATGTAAAATGACATCTACTGCACCACCAACTGCTCAAGAGAGAACAATTGAGGAAATTGTCCAGTTATGGAGAAATGCAGAATTTGTAGAGCTTAGGGATTCAGCATTAAAGCCTGCACTGGAGAGAATGCCTGAAACAGCTGAGCAGAGATATAAAGGCATCGCAGCATCCCTGGCATCAGGAAACCTGACAGAGCTTACTACTGCAAGTAATATCTATAATTCGATTAACAGCTTTGACAATGCTGTTGCAATATTTGAAAGAACAGTTCCAGAAGATAAGAGAACATTGGATTTGTTTGGAAGATTCTATAAGACAGTTTCAGATGAAGATAATTATATAGGCGGCGTTTCTCAATTAAGGGATGATCAGTTAAGGAGAACTCTTTTATTGTTTATGGTGAGCCATGCTAAAACACGGTCTTCAGAGCCTTATAGGTTAGATGTTAGTTTTATGCAAAGTACTGGCATGCCTTTAGGTCTTGTAGCTGCAGCTAATACACATTCTTATTATGATGCAATACCTAAATTATTGGAATTGTCAGGTGCAATTAGGGCAGGATATGAGAGTTTGGCACGTTATGCAAAAGGGCATCCAAGCATGAATGATAGAGACGTCATTAAAATGCCGTATCTCAGAGCTGAAGCATATAGGTCAGTATTTGGAAGCTTTCAAAAAGCAATTGAATTTATTGATGCAGAGCATTACTTTAAGATGTTTTTGGAGATCATTCAAGGCAAGTTAGATGGTGTGGCTCAAGATCCCAGGATGAAACTTGCACAAAGCATGTATGCATATAAGATTATGAAGATTGCAGAATATTTCAATAACCCAAAAGAATGATCTTTTTATTGCATAAATTTAATAAATAAACCTCTTCTTTCTGTATTTATGCACTCGTAGCGCAGCTTGGATTAGCGCATCAGCCTCCTAAGCTGAGGGTCCCGGGTTCAAATTAGTTTATGGCAATGTTTTGATAATGTTACTATAGCTGTGAAAGTCCCGGCGAGTGCGTATTTATATTTTGAACAGAGATAAAAAACAGCTGCACTGAGATGATACTTCACAGGATCTGGCACAGGCTATTTGGCTCTAAGCAAGAAGAGACGTCTTTCTATATACTTATGAGTTTTCTTGTAACTTTTGTAGTTGCAAGGCTGATAGTCTATCTTATAGTAGAAAATTTTCTGCCAGATATCTTTTTGACGATAAAAGGCGTTCACATACATCACCTAAGCTACGGTATATTTTTACTTGCATGGGTCGGCTTTTACTGCTTGGTGTATGCAAACACTGCGCAGAAATTATACAAGACAGCAATTGTTTACGGCATCGGTCTTGGGCTTACATTTGACGAATTTGGGATGTGGTTAAGGTTAAGAGATGATTACTGGATAAGGCAGAGCTATGACGCAATCATTGTCATCTCTATCCTGCTGATAAATTTTGTCTATCTGAGGTATTTCTGGGCAAGACTGATAAGATTCTTTGCAAGGAGATGATTAGAGATACGGTACATATGCATACCAGCTGCCGCCAATTAAGTTGGCACAAATATATAATACAAAGCCAATGTTGCGACGGGCAATACTTTTCCAGTTGCACAACAACGAACACAACACGCAATGCTTTTCCACTAGCATTACCATTAACTAAACCTAGAGGAGGAGCAACTGATGATAGAATTATGCCAGTGCCTACTGCGGCAGCTGCTCCGTAGATATTTACTATGCAAATTCGATTATAAAAACCAAAATTCTTTTAAACATTCAACAGTTATTCTCTATAAAAATGAGAAAATCACAAAAGATATACTTCCACACACAAGGCTGCACAGCAAACGTATATGAAAGCGAAGCGATGGCAGGCATGCTTGCAAAAGTAGGATATGAGATAGTTGACAGCATAAATAGTAATAATGATAAAAATGTTGTTTCTAAATCCCAAAATGCGAATTCAATCATGCAAAATAATATCCTCCCTGATATGATTGTCCTTAACATCTGCACAGTAAAAGGAAATAAGACTGCATTAGATGCGATGAAGCAGTTTCATACTAAATTTGTAGGCAAAAAGTTTGTGATTACTGGCTGCATCCCAAAAGAAGCGATCGCTGAGATAAGAAAAATCATCCCAGATGCAAGCTTATGCTCAACTACTAATATGAAAAGCATCATCGAAGTTGTTGAGGAGACATTTGCAGGCAATATTATTGAGGCAATGAGCTACAAAAGAGAGATTAAAGTAAATCTTCCACGAATTAGAAAAAATAAAGTTGTTGGTATAACCCCTATACTGCAGGGCTGCGCGCATTACTGCACGTTCTGCTCGACAAGGTTGGTAAAAGGCAGAGTACTAAGTTTTCCTGCCGATGAGATTATTGCAGACGTAAAACAAAATATCGCAGATGGCTGCAAAGAGATCTGGCTGACATCACAGGACAATGGGACTTACATGTTAGACCATCAGAAAATTACTGCATTGCCTGAGCTATTAAAAGAGATCCTTTCTGTTGAAGGGGATTTTAAAGTAAGATTGGGCATGATGAATCCAACACATATTCTTCCAGTGCTGGATAAGCTGATAGATGTTTTCAACCATCCGAAAATGTTCAAGTTCATACATGTCCCTATACAGGCAGGCAGCGACAAGATACTTGATGCGATGAAAAGGCAATATACTGTCGAAGAATTCAGGACGATCATAAATAAGTTTAGGCAAGCGTATCCTGACATTACGATAAGCACAGACATAATCTGTGGATTTCCTGGAGAGACAGAGGAAGAATTCAATCAAACAGCAGAGATTGTCAAAGAGCTTAAATTTGACGTCATTAATCTCGCAAGGTTTGCTCCCCGCGCTTACACAGTTGCTGCAAAGATGCCAGAGCAGCTACACGGCAGAATTAAAAAAGAAAGAACAAGAATTATTACCAGATTATACAGAGAAATTGCAGCAATGCATAATCAGCGTTGGATAGGCTGGCAAGGTGAAGTAATTATTGACGAGATTTCAGACTACTCACCAGATGGAATAAAAACATGGAACGCAAGAAATTACGCATACAAGCTTGTCATAATCAAAGACCCTAATAATGAGTTTTCTTTAGGTGATAAGCTTTCTGTCAATATTAAGAGAGCAACTGCATTTGATTTAAGAGCAGAGGTTGTTGGAATAGCGGAAAAGTATCCAGATAAGATAAACACAATAAACAAAATAGATACTACTTCTATTAGCACATTCATGTCAGAAAAGGTTGTGCCAGATAAGTTAGAAAATGAATTAATTATTGTGAATTAGATTCTGGAGATAAGTTATATCTAATCTTATTTTTATATCAAGCTAGCTAAGCCTTTCTGCATCACCCAGATTATTGCAAGGACAGTAAAAAAGCCAAAACCCCAACCATATCCTAATGCAATCAGATAAAGTCCACAGAGAATATCGATGAAGCTTGCGTAGTTTCCAGAGAATGCGAATATTGCGCCTTTGATAATCAGCCATTTTGCAGCCAAAAATACTAATGCTATCGGCAAAAGGCTATGGTCATACCATGATGCTACCGCTATCAATCCAGCAAATACATCTCCTATACCTAATATCTTGACGAACAAGTTTGTGCCCCCCCAAATAAATGTTTAGTGAATCTAATTTTACCTAAATAAATATTATACCTTAAATTACACAAAGCTTTAAAAACCTTTTTCTATTAATCTAAATATAATGATTGATTAGTGTAAAATTTAGTTATTTAAATCTAAAAATGGAAAGAATTACCCAACAAAGAAAAATCGTACTAGGCTTGTTTAATGATAACAAAAACAGCCATCTCTCTGCTTATGATATTTATAAGCTTGCAAAAAAGAAACTGCCGAAAATAAACTTATCAACAGTATATCGCACAGTAAACACATTGGTTGAAGAAGGAAAGCTTTCAAAATACCAATTGAATGAAGAGCATTACCATTACCAGATAACTGAGCAGGTGCCTCATTACCATATGATCTGCTCAACCTGCTCAAAAGTTGTTGAGATACCATTAAAAGAGATCGAAGCGCCTGCAAAACTTCTTGCAGAGAAGCACAAGTTTAAGATTGCAAGGATAAACCTTGAGATAGATGGCAAATGCAGGAAACATAAGTGAGTTCTAAAAGAATAAATAGATTATATACTAAAAAAATATTTAATATAAAAAATAATATAATTAATCTCCTATTTCCGTTCAAAATACTTGTATATTGGCTGCTGCTCTTTCTGATGAGCCTCATTATTTGCCAGCCTGGAAAGCACATGGAACAGGTCAGAGATCCTGTTTATGTATTTCAATAATTCGGGATTAAGCTCTACTTTCTCAGCCAATGTTACAATGGTGCGTTCTGCTCTTCTTGACACAGTTCTGCACAGATGTAGTAATGCACCCGTCTGTGTCCCTCCAGGAAGAATAAATGATTTCTGTTCAGGCAACATCTCTACAATCTTATCGATCGCTTTTTCAAGATCCTCTACATGCTTTGCCTTTATTTTAGGGATCCTCTCAGGCTTTATAGTTTGTGAATATGCAGCAAGCTCTGCGCACATCGTAAAGATATCATGCTGCAGCTGTCTTAAGATATCATTTATGAATGCGTTCTGAGTAAAAGAAATTGTTGTTCCTATGACTGCATTCAGCTCATCCAATGTACCATAGCTTTCTATCCTGCAATCATTCTTCTTGACACGCTCGCCAGATATAAAGCTAGTTTCACCGCAGTCTCCTGTTTTTGTGTAAATCTTCATGTTAGAACTATATTTATAGCGATTACTTGTATTAAAATGTTTTGATTAATCAAATTTTTGAAACTTATTTGAAAGCAGTCCACTGGACAGGCTTATTCTTTATTATAATACATTTTAAACCATGCACCTAACGTAAATAGGGGGTTGCACTGGACACTGGACATCCTTGGTCAGAATTTATAAACACAAGATGATTTCCCTAAATCAGTTAAATTAGGAAATATGAGAAATGTTGCATAACAAGGTATTCAGGCTGATTGGTATTGTACCCTAAACTAAGAATCCGTGGTATCGCATCTTGCGATACCTTGATAAAATCGTTAAATAATTGGGAAAGAAATATGAATAAAGAATTAGCTGTTTTTAATCCAGAGAATATTAAACGTAAAATTTACTGTATTCGTGGCGTTCAGGTAATGCTCGATAGGGATTTAGCTGAATTGTATGCTGTTGAGACAAAACAGCTTAATCGGGCAGTAAAAAGAAATAAAGAGAGGTTTCCAGATAATTTTTGCTTCCAATTGGATGAAAATGAATATGGTTCTTTAAAGTCGCAATATGTGCCAGTAGGTGAAGGTTCTTTGAGGTTCCAATTTGGCACCTCAAATCCTGATCGAGGCGGAAGAAGATATTTACCCTATGTTTTTACCGAACAAGGTGTTTCGATGCTTTCAGGAGTATTAAGAAGCAAAACAGCAGTTAGGGTAAGTATCCAGATAATAAATGCATTTGTAGCTATGCGCAAGTTTATATCCAAAAATGCCGAACTTTTCAGCCGGTTGGATTCTGTTGAAAGAAAACAGCTGTCATTTGAGATTAAGACTGATAATAATTTTGAAAAGATATTTACTGCAATTGAAGATAAGTCTTTCCAGAAAAAACAAGGCATATTCTTTGAAGGGCAGATATTTGACTCATACAAATTTGTTTCTGACCTCATAAGAAGCGCCGATAAATCTATCATTCTCATTGACAATTATGTTGATGATTCTGTTTTGACACTATTCAGCAAGAGAAATAAAGCTGTGCAAACCACAATATTCACTAAAGATATTTCTAAGCAGTTATCCTTAGACATAGCTAAATATAATTCACAATACCCTTCAATTGAGCTGAAAGAGTTTAAGCAATCACATGACAGGTTTCTGATAATCGACAACAAGGAAGTCTACCATTTTGGAGCGTCATTAAAAGATTTAGGCAAGAGATGGTTTGCATTCTCAAAGTTTGACAAAGAAGCATTCAAGCTATTAGATAAGCTTGGACTGAAATGAAAAAAGTGGAAAAGTATAAATAGTGAGACGATACTTTTTGAGTCATGGCATTGATATGTGGCATTGATGAAGCTGGTCGTGGACCAATAATTGGCCCACTAGTGATCTGCGGAGCAGTAATAGATGAGAAAGACGAAGCTAGATTGAAGGCTATTGGCGTAAAAGATTCCAAGCTGCTGACACCGAAACAGAGAGAAGAGCTGTTTGACAAAGTCAAGTCAATAGTCAAAGGCTACAAAATATTGATTGTTGAACCAGAGGAGATAGACGATGCAGTTGAATCTGACACCTTAAACTTGAACTGGCTCGAAGCGATCAAAAGCGCAGAAATATTGTATGAGCTGGAAAAAGAAGTTAAATTTGAAAAAGCCATTCTCGACTGCCCAAGCAATAATGTTTCTGCATACAGGAATTATGCCAAGAATGAGTTAAAGAAACTAGAAGATAAAAATAAAATAAATAATTCTGGCAGATCTGACAAGAAATCTTTTATCAATCTTGTCGCAGAGCATAAGGCAGATTTCAATTACCCTGTCGTAAGCGCAGCTTCTATTCTTGCAAAAGTGACTAGAGATGCTGAGATCCATAAGATTGAGCAGAAAGTCAGGAAAGAGCTTGGCAGCGCAGTAGACATCGGCTCGGGATATCCATCTGACCCTTACACCCAAAAATTCTTGAAAGAAAATTACAAAAAGTTTCCTGCTATAATCAGGAAAAGCTGGGCAACTTACAGAGAGCTTGATGACAAAGATGCAAAAGTAAAAGCTGTAAAGTCACAGAAAAAACTAGGGGAATTCTAGGCAATGTAAAATAATTCCATTCTAAG
>JAGVZX010000034.1 GCA_018302185.1 Candidatus Woesearchaeota archaeon | reverse complement strand
CCAAATCTAAACTCAGAGAAGTTTAAAAACCTTTCGGTCGGTTTGTTATGAGGTTGGAGTAAAGAAACAATTTGCAAATACAATCTAAATATCCTAAATTCATTAAGAGATTAAGGCAATATAGATTGTATTTGCAAATTGTTTCTTTACTCCAACCTCATAACAAACCGACCGAAAGGTTTTTAAACTTCTCTGAGTTTAGATTTGGTATAGGTATATTTGATGCAACTTAGGTTATTTTTGTTATTTGAGAATATAATCATTAAATCAAGTCAATTAAGATTTAAATCAGATATATAGAGATAGTTAATCAATAAAAAAGCGGTGATTTTATGCCAAATGATGAATATGATATACTACCAAGGAATTCTATTGAGAGATTAAAAGCTGACCTAGACAACCTGAAAGCAAAGACAAATGAGATGAGCTCAGATTCAGGCAACAGAGAAGTGATTGGTTCTATAAATGAGCTGAAGACATCTATCAACAACCTGATGGGCTTGTTCAGCACAGCTGCTGAAGAGATGAAGATGGAAGAGGCAGAGCATGCAGGCGTTGAAAAGAAATTAGGCCCATTAAGCAGAAAACTTGATACATTGATTGACCAGAACCAAGAGATTGCTAAAGGCCTTGTTGTAATTGCAGACATGATTAAAGAGCATTTTCCAAAGATAGAAGAAGAGATAGACAGCTGGAGCAAAAAAAAAACAAGCTGGAGAAATGAGGAGAAAGAAGAAGAGCCAAAGTTCATAGATATCCCTACAAAAAGACCTAAGGCAGATGCGTCTCAACCCATGGTATCTCAGCAAAATTCTAGCGCGCAATCAGCACAGCCACAATCATTCCAACAGCAAAATTCGCAGCAGCCTTTTCAACAGCAGGCTCAGCAGCCATTCCAGCAACAATCACAACAGCAATTTGGCAGCTTAGGTCCGATGCCTGATTTTACTCAGTCACCTCAACCACAGCAGATGTTTGGACAATCCAATAATCAACCTTCATTTAATTTTGGAAGTGATCTTCCCCCATTAAGCGCTCCAGATCCGTTCCCGAGCCTAAATGACACTCAGCCAAAAAAGAAAGGGTTGTTTGACAAATTGCTAGGCAAGTGATTTAAGCAGGATCATAAATAATAATAGTGATAATAAAAGACAATAGAGATTATCCCTCATCTAAAAATTAACTTTAATACTAACTATTCAACAAAAATGCCATCCCCTATGCAATTAAATTCTGAAAGGCTAAAAAGTTTTGTAAGGCATATTTCTTTGGTGCAGCAGAAAGTCCATACTAGAAACCTTGCAAGAACTAACTTAAAAAAGCAGCTTGATAAGATCAAAAAGCACACTTCTTTATTGCCAAAGAAAAAGAAGAGCACAGTAATGCTTGAAATAGAAAAGCTTGAGTTGGCAGTCAAAGAAGTCATCGAAAGAGAGAATGCATTGATGACTAAAGAAAATGCGACATCTGCTTCTTCTGAAGAGTTGAAACAGAAAATCACGCACTTAGAACAAGATTTTGAGAATAACAAACTGCAAAGCACAGAGTTCTTTTCTGGGCTGAAAGAGACGATGGAGGACTTGAACAAGAAATTCTCGAAAAATGTTCCTGAAGATTTAAGCAATGAATTATTTACAATAAAGCAGCAGCTTACTGAATTTAAGAATTCTGGGTTATGCAGCGCAGACATGCATACTGAGATAAGAAAGTTCGAAGATAATGTCTATAAGATGATAGTCGAGAATGTTCCTGTTAACAAAGAGCTTTCTAGAAATGTTGATGAGCTGAAAAATAAAGTGCGTGATTTAATCTCTCAAAAGGATGAGCGCGAGCGAAAGGTACAGGAACTTGAGAAGAAGATCAGGAATGAGACAGAGCAGGCTTCTATAGAAGACATGATAATAAAATTGGAAGAGAAGATACTCTTTTTCAAAGACCAAGGAAAATATGATAATGCTGTCATCGAAAAACAGCAGGAAAAGATCAATCTGTTGAAGGCAAAGCTTGCAAACCTGAATATTAATAGGATAGAAAAAAACTTGGATGAGCAAGCTAGCAAAATATCAGCTAAAGAAACTTATTCTGAGGGTGAGCCAGAGGATTATTTGGAACAAGCAAATAAATCACAGCAGAATGCAATGCAATCTCTTTCAAATATCAACTATCCTGAGATGCAGCACAACTCTGGTTATGAAACACCTCAGACACAATCTGAGTTTCCTGAGGATCTGCCAAAAGAAGAGACATCTTTCTCAAAATTAAACATCCCTGGATTAAAAGATTCGCAGGGGATTGAATTTTCCACAAAAGGAAGATTAGAGCTTTCTAATGAACAGCTGGAGAGAGAAGATGATGCATTGGACATACCTCCACCGCCGCCTATCGAGCAGATGAAAAAGAAGAGTATTTTTTCTAAGGTTGCAGAGATGCTTGGGAAGTAAGGAAGAAATTAGAGAATTATTAAGAAAAGAAAAATAAAGAATTAATAAAAAAATTAGTTACTACACACTTAAATATCCTTGCCCATCAGTGTTCTTCTTGCATTTCCCTGCGCTCTCTTGACTCCTTCCCTGATAAGAGCATCGACTTTTGCGCTCAGTGCATCAGCAACATCGCTTCCAATGTTGAAAGTCTTATCGATTGTAGAAACAACTTCTTTTATCTTATTTTTGACTACTAGCATTTCCGGCATTCAAATCACCTCTAATTAGATTTCACAGTTATAAGCCCCTAAAGACTTGTTAAATAATGTTAAAGACTTAGTGGTATTTAAAGGTTGCGTAAATTTGTGCAGTTAAGTCTTTTGGATAGGTACTATAACATCTCGAAAATGCGACAGTTAAACTATATTTTTCTAACATTATTTCCCAATAATCACTTACAATAGCAGAAGTGAGTCAATCCTTTCTTATTTCTTGCCATTTTAGTGCTGCCATGAGAAGCTTCAAAATAACCAAAAGATTTATATAGTTCTTTAATATCATTAATTAATATTAATAAAAGGAATTAAAATGCCAAATCCATACGACCCACAAACACCAGCTAGACCAGAATATTTTGGAGGTAGAGAACCTGTTCTTAAACGGCTTAGGGAAAGAATCGAAATGGCTAAAGAACATAAAAAATCGGGCGGTGTTCTTATTTATGGTCATAGAGGTGTTGGTAAAACCTCTTTAATTAATAAAATAATCAGCGAAATGGCAGGTACAGAAGAAAAACCATCTGATATTTTAATTATAAATCGAAGGTTAGGAAGAACTACGAATGACCAAGAGCTTTATCGCATTTTGTGTGAAGAATTGATTCTACAAGTTAACAAAAGAAAAAATATTGTTGAAAAAATGAAAAGCATGGCCAAAAATATTAATGGTATAAGTTTATTTAATATTGGCGTTGAGAGATCTAATGTAGAGCCTAACAGAAGTTCTTACCATATATGGAGGACTTATATTGAAAATCTGAAAGATGTTAAGCTGATACTAATAGCCATAGACGACGCAGATTGGTTATCTATAGAAGCAATAGGAGAATTAAAAACTATTGTGGAAGAAATTTCAACAATTCCAATCTTACTAACAATAAGCGGGTTTATTGATTTTGAAGAAAAACTGGTGGATAAATATTCTCCAGTTGCTAGAATCTTTTCTGGAGCTAGTTTTAATATTGGCAGATTTTCATTAGAGGAAACTAAAGAAGTTATTTGTAAACCTTTAGTCAATGAAAAAACCAAATGGGAAGATGAAGCAATCACTATTTTACATAAAGTAACCGGCGGTTATCCCTATTTAGTACAATGTCTGGCATCAGCAAGTTATTCAGATGGCAATACTATAAATATAAGCAGAGTAAAAGAGAATATAAAACAAGCAGTTAAGATAGGTCAAAGTTGGTTAGACCATGAGATACCAGATGCATCAGACCAAGACGTTATATCTTTTGCAAAGATAACTAATTTAAATAAAGATATAGTACAAAGCATTGAAATAAGTAAGGTTGGTGTTTCCCCTCCTTATGTAGGTAGACTTGTTAAGCTAAGAATACTAAAAAAACTGCGAAGAGGAAGGTATAGTATTGAGAAATCACCGATGATAGCTACATTTGAACTTCTCAAAAGAGAATTAACCATCACCTAATCTCTTCTTTTTTGTAAATTACTCTTAACCTTTTAGGCTTTAGTAACTTCATAAAAATACGCAATGAGCTATTTTTATTTACCGTTAATTTTATATATTCTGCGCAATAATTGCACTCTAAAGGGTCTGTGATCTAGCGGCTATGATGCCTCTTTGACGTAGAGGATGTCCTCGGTTCAAATCCGAGCAGACCCATTATTTATATTAAAGGAATTACTTACTACGGCGATGAGCGAAGCGAATCGACGATAGGTTGATAAGGACGATTAGTCCTTATGTGGTAATCCGAGCAGACCCATTATTTATATTAAACATGAGCCAATCTGTTACCGACACAATTAGCACGATACAGATACGTGATCGAGTAGCAGGGATTCTTATTACTGAAGAGATTAAGCCTGCTGCTAGCAGCTTAAGTTTAGAAGAATTTGTTGCAAAATACAGACGAATGTTACAGAATGAGCCTACTCCTCCAAGAGTAACTAATAATCTGGCAGAATTTCAAGGCTGGCTCAAAGAGATAAGGCATAAAGGAGGAGGTGGACTTTTTCATCGTACTTGCGTTGATGATGTAAGCATATGCGTGCACTATCATTTTGGAGGGCCTAAGCAATATGCAGCATTATACGGATATACTCTTGTTAATCATTCTCACCGTTAAGTTTATGTAGTAGATAGATTTAATATTTAAAAAATAAGGATAAGTTAGATAGTATAAGAATAAGTCAAATTTTAAAAAAAAGAGGAGAAGAGATGGAACTGCCAAGACTGACATTAAAGCCAAGTATCATTCGTTTTGTGTTTCCAAGAGCATTAGGATTATTGCTTCTCTGCAGCTTGTTCTATGTGTTGCTGATAATAAACCTGAAGTTCATGTTTAAGGAAGTTGAGCAGGCCTATTTTTACATAGCTTTATTTTTTATCCTGGTGATCTGGATTGCAGGCATAGCAATTGAGTACATAAAAGCACATAACTGGCAATACCATTTTTATAATGACAGAGTAGAATTTCGCGCTAAAGCTTCTCACGCTGAACAGTTTATTCTCTACAATGAGACAACAGAAGTTGCATTAAAGCAGAATATTTTTGACAGGATATTCGGCACAGCAACAATATTATTAAGACCTTCCTTTGAGATAAGATTTATAAAGTATACTAACAATACCTATTTTTATGTGCAGAAGCTTGTCGAAAGGTCGAGAAAGCTGAGGGAGATAATTAAATAATAAAACTAATAAGTGTAATAATCATCAGGAGTATAAACACTAATTATTGCAAGAGAATAAAACTGCATAATAGTTTTGAATTTTAAAGTATATAAAAAGAGGATATAAAGATGGCAATGTTTGATCCAAAGACATATTCCAAGTATGTCATGATGATTTTCTTTTTTGTAGTATTGATTACCTCATATTTGATCGTAAAGCCTGTGCTTACAGCTGCCCTGACTGCAGTCGTATTAGCCTACTTATTCTATCCGTTATTTAAGTTCATAAACAAGTACCTCAAAAAAAACTGGATAAGCGCAGTCATCGTGTTTTGCATAATATTCCTTGTGATCACCCTCTCTTTTTTCTGGATACTTAACACTTTATTGAAAGAGGTCTTTGTCATCTACACGATAGGAGAGCAGCGCCTGGTGAGCGGCAATATATTAGGCATCGACTGCACCATCAACCCAACGCTCTGCAACAAGGTAAATTTCCTGAAAGACAACCTGAGATTGCAGTATTACATCAAGGAATATCTTGTCAAATTCAGGGAGCTATTGACTAATTCCATTGACCATTTTGTATTTAGCATCCCTAAAAGATTAGTGGAGTTTGTGGTCGCTCTGTTCATCGCATTCTTTTTGATAAGGGACGGAGAGCATATCTTTAACCGCTCGAGAGCAATCTTTACTTTGAAAGAGCATCATGAGAAATCATTGGTAAAACAGTTCAATGATACCATTTTTGCTGTAGTGTACGGACATTTAATAATCTCATTAAGTGCAGGGTTTTTTGGCGCACTAGGCTTCTGGATATTTGACATACCATCGCCAATATTTTGGGGCATCATCATCGCATTGTTGGCATTACTTCCTTTAATTGGAGGAAGTGTCATCTGGATAGTTGCATGCATCACATTATTCTTAAATGGGCATGTAACTTCAGGTATATTGCTTTTTATCTACAGCCTAATATTTATCTCTGGTCTAGAATTTTTCATGAAGCCAAAGATCATAGGCGAAAAAGCGAACATCCATCCTATCTTCATTATCGTAGGCGTAATAGGCGGTCTTGCTATATTTGGTTTCATCGGATTTATCGTTGGCCCAGTAATACTCGCATTATTAGTCACATTCTTCGAGATAATCGAGCAGGAGAAAATAACTATTGAGGTAAAGTAAGGTAAAATACAAAGACTAAGTCCTTATTTCATTTAATATCTTCATTCTAAAAATCACCAGAATCTCTATTCAGCAAACTCATTATTAATTTACTCTTTATACAAAGATTAAATAATATGGCATGCTTCAGCCATTAATATAAGGTGATTTTCAATGAATTTCAATATTAATAAACTAAAAAAATCAAAAGAGTTAGCATTATTATTAGGTATGTTTATAGGTGATGGTTGTTTGTCAGTTAGCCGAAATGGTGAAGGATATAGAATTTATCCCATAAGATTTTTTAACACTAATAAAAAACTTGCTCTGTTATTTGGCAATTTGTTTTCTAGGTTGTTTAATTTAGAGGGTAAATTAACATCTGTAAAAAGAAAAGACAAAGCTATTTTATGGATGTTCAGTAAGTATTCTGTAGAGTTATTTAAAATAATAAATAAGGATTTTGAAGTTCCATGCGGCAAAAAAGCGTCTGTTGTACGAATTCCATCATTTATCTTAGAAGGCGATGGCGAGTTAAAGAAATATTTCTTTGTAGGGTTACTAATAACAGACGGGAGTAGAAGAAAAAGAGGAGATATACTTTTCCATTGTGCTAGCAAGAAATTAATGGAAGATTTAAGCATTTTAATCAAAGACCTTTGGGGATTTGAAAGACAGGTCAAATACTATTTACAGCAAGGAAA
>JAGVZX010000033.1 GCA_018302185.1 Candidatus Woesearchaeota archaeon | reverse complement strand
TAAATTATTAGTTTTTATTATTATATCCTATTTTTAATAGATATAGTCATAAATAATATTGATTATAATATATATATTTTCTATATAGAAAATAATAAAATAATACTAATCATTTAAATAAAAAATATATTTTTTCATAAGAAATTAAAGGGTCTCAAATAATATATTTTATCTTTTAATCATTAATACCTCAAAAATAAATAAAATTATTATATTTAAAAATTAACACCTATAACCTTATTTTATCCTATTTATAGGGATTATAACCCTTTTATAATATAAATTTAACTTATGATTCTTCAATTTTATCATAAAACCAAAACCTTTTTATACCTCTATTTCTTTTGGAACTTCTGGGGCGTTTAGATGACACAAGGCATAAACTTAAACAATTTCTTTTCTGACTATATTAAGAGAGAATCTATCTTCAAAGATAAGAAAATTCTACAATCAAACTATGACCCAGAAACCATAATCCATAGAGATAATGAGATCAAGCAATTGGCTGATATCTTGGCACCTTGCCTAAAGAACGAAAAGCCTTCTAATCTATTTGTTTATGGTAAAACAGGCACAGGGAAGACATGTGTCATAAAACATATAATAACAGAAATAGAAAAAATTTCTTTACAGAATTCATTGAATCTAAAATTCATCTATCTTAACTGCAAGCTTAAAAGAACAGCCGATACAGAATATCGAGTAATTGCCCAAATTTGCAGAGCTTTAGGAAAAGAGATACCTATTACTGGTTTACCTACAGAGGAAGTCTATAATACCTTTCATTCTATTTTAGAATCAGAGCACCGTAATGTCATCTTGGTTTTGGATGAGATAGATGAATTAGTAAAAAAGATAGGAGATGATATCTTATACAATCTCACTAGAATAAATACAGAGCTTAAAAATTCACAGCTTGTATTAATCGGAATATCAAATAACATCATGTTTGTGGATACTTTAGATCCAAGAGTAAAATCATCTCTATCAGAAGAGGAATTATTGTTTAACAGCTATAATGCGCTCCAGCTTCAGGATATCTTAAAAAAAAGAGCTTTGTTTGCTTTAAGAGATAATAATATAGATTCTGGGGTTATAGAAAAATGTGCAGCATATGCAGCCAGAGAGCATGGTGATGCAAGGCGCGCTATCGAACTATTACGAGTTTCTGCAGAGCTTGCTGATCGTGCAAATTCCGGCAAGATACTTCTTTCACATTTAGATGAAGCTCAAGATAAAATAGAGAAAGAAAGAGTAATTGAGATTACAAAATCACAACCAAGGCAACATCAATTGGTTTTATTCTCCATACTTTCTCTCTGTCCAAATAATGAAAAAAACATATTTACTGGCGAAGCATATGAGCTATACATGAAACTTTGCTCAAAAATAAACCTTAGGCCATTAACACAAAGGCGAGTTTCAGATGTCATCTCTGAATTAGATATGTTAGGGGTAGTGAATGCAAAAGTTATCTCAAAAGGCAGATATGGGAGGACAAGAGAGATCAACTTAAATCTTTCAAAGGAACTGCTTCAAGAGACAAGAAAACTATTAGAATCAAGTCTCGATATCAAAACTTCATCCCTCTCTAATCTCTAACTTCCTCAAATAAGAACAAAAGAATGTTTTAAAAAACTTTCAAAAGATAAAAAATGGACCCGACAAATCGTAAAAAAATAATCAGTTTTTTCATTAAAAAAAAACATCTTCTTACTATAGATAATTTAAAACAATTGGAAAATGAAGAGACCCCATCCACGATTGATGAAACATATCTAACCCAATTATTTATCAAAATCACTAACCAAAAAAATAACTATCTCTCAAATTCATCTATAAATTTAGGATTAAGCTCAACTTCTTCTAATCTTCATCTTCTTTCTACACAACTCTATTCTCCAAACTCTCTCTCTCATTCTAATATACAAACAACTTCAAACATTATCAATAATAATCTTCATCAATCTTTATCTGCAAATCTGAAAACCGCTAATTTACAGCACCTATCGCCATCTACAAATAACTCTAATTTAGAAATAAAATTTTCTTATGTAGATGTGGCAAAAAAAAGAGAGCCAAGCGATTTCTCACAATTATTCAAGAAAAGATTCATTGCAATCGAAAAGATACTAAGAAATAGGAGAGAGCTTCAAAGCGTCACTTCTATAAATAGAATCCTTACAAAAAAAGCAAAAGAAGATGTTGCAATAATCGGCTTAGTCTTAGATATCCAAAAAACAAAAAATGGCAACATAGTCCTTTTGATGGAAGACCAGACATCACAGATAAAAGTTATAGTAAATAAGACCAAACCAAGCATATTTTCCCTTACCTCTGAAATAGTGCATGATGAAGCACTTGGCATCACGGGCACCTATATGGATGGTGTAATATTTGCAACAAACATATTATTCCCTGACATTCCTCTGACAACGGAGCTTAAAAAATCACCTGACGAATGCTATGCTGCATTTATCTCAGACATACATATAGGTAGTAATAACTTCATGGCAGAGGAATTTAATAAATTCATCTCCTGGCTTAATTTGGAATATGGTTCAGAACTGCATCGTACAATAGCAGAAAAACTAAAATACATCATAATCGCCGGCGATTTGATTGATGGGGTAGGTATTTATCCTATGCAAGAAAGTGAGTTAGATATTAAAGATGTTATTGAGCAATATTCTGCTCTTGCAAAATTGCTCTCCAAAATTCCTCCACACATCAAAATAATCCTCTCTTCTGGTAATCATGATGCAATCAGGATCTCAGAGCCACAGCCGCCGCCTTATAAGGATTTTGCAGCTGCTTTATATGCTCTTCCAAATATCTATTTTGTCAGTAATCCTGCAGTTGTAAACATACATAAGTCACAAAACTTTTCCGGATTCGACGTTCTTATCTACCATGGTTATTCATTTGATTATTATGTTGCAAATGTCGATGCCCTTAGGCTAAAAGGCGGCTATAAAAAAGGAGAAAACATCTTAAAATTTTTGTTGAAAAAAAGGCATCTAGCTCCTGCACATTCCTCTACATTATACATCCCTGATGTAGAAAGCGATCCTTTAGTCATAGATCCTGTACCTGATTTTTTCGCTACAGGACATACTCATTATACTGTTGTCTCAAATTATAGGACTACTACTTTAATTTCAGGCTCTTGCTGGCAGGCAAAAACAGCGTTTCAGGAAAAGATGGGCCATGAGCCGCAGCCATGCCGTGTGCCTATTGTTAATCTTCAGACAAGAGCTGTAAGGATATTGAATTTCAGCAAGGAATGATAAAATTAATAATGGATTTATTTTAACAGGAGAACACCTAAAATGACAGTAACCTCAATTTCAATGCAAAAATATTTTGACAGCATAAATAAGCAGGTTGAATCAGCTTATTCTGTTGCAGGCAAGGCAAGAGCTTTAGGCTATGATCCAGAAGACAAGGTTGACATCCCATTAGCTAAAAACATGGCTGAACGCGTCCATGGGCTGATCTCAGTTGTTGTGCCGCAATTGGATAAGGAAAGTTTGATTGCAGCTATCGTAGAGCTTGAAGCTCAATATGGTGCGTTAGATTGGCGAGTTGGATTTAGGATAGCAGAGGAAGTTACTAAAGAAAAATTCTGCAAGTTCAGCTCAAAAAAAGAATCCATTGAAGCAGGGATAAGGACTGGGTTTGCATATCTTACTTGTGGTATAGTCTCTGCTCCATTAGAGGGGTTTATCGAGCTGAAGATCAAAAAACGCAATGATGGCAAAGAATATTTTGCAGTATATTACGCAGGTCCTATCAGAGGCGCAGGAGGAACAGCTGCAGCAACTTCAGTCATACTTGCAGATTATCTCAGGGTAAAACTAGGGTATGCACCATATGACCCAAGTGATAAAGAAATAATGCGTTATCTTACAGAAGTTTATGATTATCATGAAAGAGCAGTTAATCTCCAATATCTTCCTTCTTTAGAAGAATTAAAATTCCTAGTTATGAATATCCCTGTTGAGATTACAGGTGATCCTACTGAACAGATTGAAGTTTCAAACTACAAGGATCTGCCTAGGATGGAAACAAACAGAATCAGAGGTGGTATGTGCCTAGTCCTTGCAGAAGGCATTTCACAAAAAGCCAACAAACTCTGGAAAAGAGTTGGTGTATGGGGCGAAGAATTCTCACTCGACTGGAAGTTCTTAGAGCAATTTATCGCTCTTCAGAAAAGGATCAAGTCAAAGAGCAAAGTCATAGATACTTCACAAAAAACAAAACTCTCACCTAATTTAACCTATATCACAGATCTTGTAGCTGGAAGACCTATATTAACACATCCTCTAGCTAAAGGCGGGTTTCGCCTTAGATATGGCAAAACAAGGATCAGTGGATTTTCAGCAGCAGGAATCCATCCTATAACTATGCGCATTCTTAACAATTATATTGCAACAGGCACACAATTAAAAATGGAACGCCCAGGAAAGGCCGCGGCAATTACCCCTTGCGATTCAATTGAAGCGCAGATTGTAAGATTAAAAAATGGGTCTGTCATTTATCTAGATTCAGAGCAAAAATACAGGCAATATAAAGATGAGATCGAAAAAATATTATTTTTAGGGGATATATTATTCAGCTATGGCGACTTTTCTGAAAACAACCATTTTTTAGTTCCTGCAGGCTATAATGAAGAATGGTGGCAGCAACACCTTCAAGAAGCTATATTAAAAAAATTCAATGAGATCAATATCCCAAATTTAAGTGTCATGTTAAATATTCCAGAAGATGAGTTAACTATATTGCTGACAAAAACATCACATCCTACTTTAACATTTACCCTTGCATACAAATTATCTGAAACATTCAACATTCCTTTACATCCTAAATATACTTTCCATTGGAAACTAGTCTCCTTAGAAGATCTGTTTCAATTAGTCATTTTGCTTGGCACCCACATCACTACTATCGAAAGAGATGATTTAGGCGAGATTCTTAAGATCATAATAAAGAAACATCCTCATCTAAAAAAAGTTCTTGAGGAAATAGGTGTGCCTCATCTGTTTGTTAATTACGAATTTATCGTCTTAGAGCGACATCATTCTGCTGCTTTTATGTTGCAATTAGGGAATTTAGATAAAACTATTCATCCTATAATAGCTCAAGTCATTGAATCTAACAAATCACAGCAAGCTCAAGGCTCTGGCACAGGCACAGCAATTACTCTAACTTCTCCAACATCTCTAACCTCTTCTACATCTAATAATTTAGCAACTAATCTCCCAAATCCTTTGGCGCATCTCCAGATAAAAAACACTGCTTTAGAAGCCATCCAAAAGATCTCTCTTCTTCCTATAAAAGATAAAAGCGGAACATTTATCGGCGCAAGGATGGGAAGGCCAGAAAAGGCAAAGCAGCGCAAGCTCACTGGTTCCCCGCAAGCATTATTCCCTGTAGGCGAAGAAGGAGGTAGATTACGTAGCTTCTTACAGGCAATCAAAGGCGGCAAGATCAGGTCATTGTTCTCTCTCTATCGTTGCTTAACATGCAGCAAAGAAACCATCTATAAGGTATGTGAAGTCTGTGATTCCAAAACCCAGAAGATGTATTACTGCAAGCTTTGTGGCTTGACTGCTGAAAAAAATTGCCCTAAACATGGCCCATGCTCTACTTACACCATGTGGGAGATAGATGCATCACATTACTTTAATCATGCATTGGACAAGATACAGGATAAAATATTCCCTGAACTTATCAAAGGAGTCAAAGGAACTTCTAATAAGGACCACATCCCAGAAAATCTTATCAAAGGCATTTTAAGAGCAAAACATAATATCTATGTAAACAAAGACGGCACAACAAGATTTGATATGTCTGAGCTTCCATTGACGCACTTTAAGCCTGGGGAAATTACTGTCAGTGTTGAAAAGCTCAAGTCATTGGGCTATACACATGATATCTTTGGTGAAGAGCTAAAAGATGACTCACAGATCCTTGAAATAAAACCGCAAGACATCATCGTCCCTGCAGCAACAGAAGCTTTAGATGACCAAGCAGATATTGTATTGTTGAACGTAGGTAACTTTATCGATGAGCTTTTGGTCAAATTTTACAAGCTAGAGCCTTTCTATAATTTCAAGTCAAGGGAAGACTTAGTTGGCCAGATAGTTATTGCTATCGCGCCCCATATCTCTGCAGGTGTTATTGGAAGGATAATAGGATTCTCTGAAACCCAGGGATTTCTTGCGCATCCATTATTCCATGCAGCTATGAGAAGAGATGCTGATGGTGATGAAGCAGGTGTTATGCTCTTGATGGATGGACTACTTAACTTCTCAAGGTCATTTCTTCCAGATAAGCGAGGCTCAAAGACAATGGACAGCCCTTTAGTTTTAACTGCTACTATAATCCCTAGCGAAGTGGATGAACAGGCTTTAGGTGTTGATGTAGTCACTAAATATCCTCTTGAATTTTATGATGCAGCAACAGAGTACAAGATGCCTTCTGAAATAAAAATCGAGCAGATAAGGCATCGCTTAAACACAGAACAGCAGTATGAGAACATCCGTTATACTCATGATGTGAGCAGCATCAATCTAGGTGTCAAATGCTCTGCTTACAAAAGCCTGCCTAGTATGGAAGAAAAGCTTGCAGGACAAATGGCAATCGCTAAAAAAATCGCAGCAGTAGATGAGCATGATGTTGCCCGTCTGGTGATCGAAAAGCATTTTTTGAAGGATATAAAAGGGAATTTGCGTAAATTCTCAACACAATCCTTTAGGTGCAGCAGCTGTAATGAAAAATATCGAAGACCACCTTTAGTTGGCATCTGCTTAAAATGCTCAGGCAAGATAATCTTTACAGTCTCAGAAGGCTCTGTTGTAAAATATCTGGATTATTCTATTGCATTAAGCAAGGATTACAATGTGCCAGAATATCTCAGGCAGACCATAGAGCTTGTAAAAAGGGCCATTGAAGGCAACTTTGCAAAAGAGAAGGAAAAGCAGTCTGGTCTGCTTAAATGGGCAGTAAGTAGTTGATAAGCTAAAAACTATTTTATTTCATTAAGGTAGAATCTTAGCAAATATTTAGAATTAATCTTTCACTGTAACTACATCAATATCGCTTGTGCATGAGGGACTCCTTTTATAACTATGATGCTCTTCTTTTCTATCAATTTATTCCTTATGCCAAAATCAACACTCTCTTCTCCTACTAAATTAATAATATAAGT
>JAGVZX010000032.1 GCA_018302185.1 Candidatus Woesearchaeota archaeon | reverse complement strand
AATAACTCTTCTTGGCTATAGTTGATATAATGATACCTTAATTTAGAATAACATGACAGCTCCAAATAAGCCAATTTTAATCCCAGCAAAAACACATAAAGTAAAACTAATTGAAGTTAAACTGGAAACTCCTAATGTAAGAAGCTTTAAGCTCTCTTATCCGCACGGATTTCAATATTATCCTGGGCAGTTTGTGATGATCAACCTAAATGTGATGCAGGACGGAATCCCCAAATTAATCAAGCGTTCATATTCTCTTTCCTCTGCTCCAACACAGGAAAAACATATCGAGACAATCGTAAAATTGATGGGTACTGGCAGCAAAAGATTGTTTGAGCACATGAAAGGAGATGAATTGGAAATAACTGGTCCTTATGGTATGTTTACTTTCCAAGAAGATATTTCAAATGAAGTACATGGCAGAAAATTAAACCACATAGTTTTGCTTGCAGCAGGCTCTGGCATAACTGCTCCTTTAAGCATCGCTCGTTACATCCTTGACTCAAATCTTGCACTAAAAGTCTCTTTCATATTCAGCAATAAGACAAGCCATGACATAATTGCAAGAAAAGAACTTGAAAAACTTGCTGCAGAGCATGATAATTTCAGCTTATTTTTAACTATTACTCGCCCAGAAGAAGATCCGCAATGGCATGGATTGACAGGAAGAGTAGATGAGAAATTAATAAAAGCAGCTGCTAATGATATTTCTGACGGATTGTTCTATCTCTGCGGTCCTGCAGAATTTGTCGATCACTGCGCAAAATTACTCTCTAGTCTAGGCGCAGATGCAAAGCAGATCAAGACAGAGAAGTATGAGTAAACATAAAGAAACATTTATATTCTCTGCATAAAAGAATATGCTTTATGGCAGATGAACATTTCAGTGAACTGTGCAAGCAAATATTAGTTGAAGTAAATAAAACTAATCCTAAAACCCAAAAGCAGTTTGTCAGGCTTAAGATCAAGGTAATCAATGATTTTAAGAAGAAGTATCCTAAAGTTAATTTTAAAATACCCAAAAATATTGATGTTCTATCTATTGCAGACAGTAAAGACAGGAAAAGATTCGGCTCTTTGCTTGGCATGAAGCCAGTAAGAAGCGTTGTCCACACAGCATGAGAAAAATTGGGCCATGCACTTACTGCCCAGGCGGCCCAGGCTCTCCTTATGGCGATGTTCCTCAAAGCTACACAGGCGCAGAGCCTAGCACAAGAAGGGCTGCAAGAGTAAACTATGATCCTTATATGGTGGTATTTAATAGGCTAGAGCATTATGTTGCGATGAATAAGATCCCAGATAAAGTGGATGTCATTATTCAAGGAGGCACATTCACATTTTTCCCAAAAGCCTATCAAGAGTATTTTATCAAGTTTGCATTCAAGGCGATGAATGACTTCTCTATATTGTTCTTTAACAAAAATCACACAATTGATTATGACAAGTTCAATTATTTTTTTGAGCTTCCTGGAAACCTCAATGAGCCTTTAAGGATGGCAAACATCCATGCAAAATTAAGATATCTGAAATATCTTAATCTGGCAGATAAACAAATCATGAAAGAAACTAGTGGTTTATTATTTGATACCAATGACAAAAGAAAACAGGCTAAGCTAAAAAATATTCTTGAAAATCTAAAGCTAGAAAATATCGGCAATGCAAAAAGATCAGCTAACATTTTTTCTAACAAAGATCATAGTAGTATTGCAAGTGAGCAAAATGATGGCACGATCGCTTTAAATGTAATAAAAAATGAGCCTCAGCAGGATGCAAATGTCAGGTTAATAAGAACCATACAGGAAAAATTAAGGCAGGAGGACAGAAAAAACATCTTGCTTGAAGATATGCATAACATCAACGAAACTGCACATGTCAGATGCATCGGTTTGACTATTGAAACTAAGAGTGATTTTGGTAAATTATTACACGGCAATGAGATGCTGCGCCTTGGTTGCACAAGAGTTGAGATTGGCATACAATCTGTTTACGATAATGTTTTGGAAATAACGCATCGTGGCAATACAGTGCAGGATAACATAGAAAGCATCCGCATCCTGAAGGACCTTGGATTTAAGATTCTCACACATTATATGCCTGGTCTGCCAGAAACAAGCAGAAAAGAAGATTTTGCTGGCATGGTGCAATTGTTTGAAAACCAGGATTACAGGCCAGATATGCTGAAGATCTATCCGTGCATGGTGATGCCAGGCACAAAATTATATGAACAATGGAAGGCAGGCGAATTCAAGCCATTGTCAACTAAAGAAGCAGCCAAGTTAATCGCTGAATTCAAAAGATATGTTCCTGAATATTGCAGGATAATGAGGGTACAAAGGGATATACCTACAAATGTTACAAGCGCAGGTGTTGATAAGACAAATCTCAGGCAGTATGTCGAAGAGGTTGTTAAAAAGAAGAAAATTAAATGCAGATGTATTAGATGCAGAGAAATTGGAAGATTTTTTGAAAAGCTTGGGTATGAAGAAGATAAATTAAATCCTGAAACTTTTGAAAGGATAGTCTCTAGCGTGATACTTGCATCTAAGGTAAATAAAGCTGTGCCTAAGAGTGATAAAGAGAAGGCTAATGACAAAAGATACAAGAAATTCAAGAAGCCTGCATTGTTTTATAAGCAATTGCTTAAAAAAACATTGCGTCATGAGCGTAATATCGCTCCAGAAAAAATAAAAAAACTAGAGAAAAAGCTTTTAAAAAACATCAAGCTTGTTGCAAGGCATTACCATGCTTCTGATGGCAATGAGTTTTTTATCTCTGCAGAATGGAATGATTATGTACTTGGCTTTTGCAGATTAAGGTTTCCAAGCCAGTTTTTACGTTCTGAAATTACTGAGGAATCTGGATTGATAAGAGAGCTCCATATCTATGGCCAGCAAGTGCCGATCGGTAATGGGAATTTTTATGGTATTGAAGGCGCATTTCAGCATCTTGGATTAGGAAAGCAGCTGCTTGCAAATGCAGAATACATTTCAAAAACCTATCACAAGAAAAAGCTTGTTGTAATTTCTGGTGTTGGTGTGAGAGAATATTACCGCAAGCTTGGGTATAAGAGAGAAGGGCCTTATATGGTAAAGATTTTATAGTCTTTTTCTGTGTTCTTGTCTTTTTCTTATTGCTAATAGGGTATCTAACTCTTCTTGCGTATATAAAAACTCATTTTTCTTGCCTTTTTTTGTATCTGCTTTTCCTGCATATGATGGCGGTAGTACATCTTTATGGGGCTCTTCTGGCCTAGAATAAATCTTTCTTCCTACTCTATTTTTTAGAGAAATCCTACATATGATAGCTAATGATGCATATTCTCCATTTTCTTTGAAATATCTGACAGCATCATCAGTCTTGTAAATCCTATTTGCTTTAAGTTTGCCTATATATCTTTCAAAGCTTTGATATGAGAATAACATCTCATCATACTTTCCAGGTATCAGCTCAACAAGCTCTCTCTTTTTAATATGGGTTAAAGATGTCCAGCTTAATGTTCTTAGTCTTGCCATCAACTCTGAACCTGTTATCGCATCACTCCTCTTTTCTTCTGCTACACCATGATGTGCAGTGCGTAAGAATGCCTCTCTCTGATAAGTGTATAGTGCAATTGCTGAATTAATCTCGGCTTTTACATCCTTAATCTGTAGATGATCTAAATCTTCTTTAAACACATTTACTAAATAATCTAATGTTGCCCCTTCTCTATGAAGCATATACATCTCTTGGATACAATGTGCTAATCTTTCTAATGCTTCTTCAGCTTTTTTGGCTAATAACACTTCATCCAAATGCAAAAAATAGCTGTTTCTCGGGCCATGCTCTGTCGCTAATAAACCTGATTGTATGCGGATTAATACTTGTTTTCTTGATATTCCTAAAATACTTGCAGCACTAAGAGTAGTGACAAGTTCTCCGTTATTTGTTACAGGAGGATCCAATAAATCAGCTAAGCTCATAACTTATCCTGCTTTAATACAGGATTTAAAAATATTATGACCTAAAATCTGATTTAGCGACTAGATTTGTAAATTTGTAAAATCAGGATTAAGCTTTGATCTTGCATCATTATACAACACTATGACTTATCTGTCGCACATCTAAAGCTTAAACCCTAATCATATATTAAAATAAAAACTGCTTTTGGTAATTCTTATGGATGCCTTGTCTCATGCTAAAAATATTGGACCGAATTGCTTACTGGCTATAAATTATCCTTTAGTCGGATTATCTAACTCATCTGCTGCTAAAGAAATAAGTTGTGCAGCAGAAATAAGCAATGCAGTAACCAATGCATCAAATTCAATTGTGCTTGCAAAACAAACTAAGACAAGAATCTTAAAACTGGAAGAGAAAATTGAGCGTATCAAAGTTAATAAAATCCATTCTATAATAAATACCCCGCATTCTGACGGTTCGATCACAAATGAAGAAAGGGTTGAAGAGAAAATAGATATTGAACGGAGAGTCAAGGAAATTTTAGTAGCATTGGTTGATGAAAAAGCTATGATAAAATTCCCTCGTGGTTTTGTTGCAGCAGATAACACCTATCTTATAGAGAGTGGCAATCCTCGTAAAATTAATTCTAATCCAAATAATAATGAAGCAACTAATATTTATTCTCCTGTCATTGATGCAGAATTTAGCGAAGCTTCTGATAATTACTCAGGAAAAAATAATCTAGCTTCGACTAATAATATAAAAAATTATGTCCCTCTCTTGTCTTACATTTTATCAACTCCAGCTGGCCAGAAAGTCACTTATGAGCTGTTAGAGCATAAATCTGCAAGAGATGCTTCAGATTCCTCTGATTCGTCTTCTAATTATATAGAAAGAAGAGACCAAGCACTTCAAGACTTCACTAACTTAGTTCCAGACAAGATTGCAGATATCCAGCCATTGCCAATTGGCTTGTATGGATTTACTTATTTGAACACAAACTATATGGCAATTACTGATAGGGTATCTTTCCACAAACAAAGAGAGACTATGGTGCATGAAGCTATACATACTCAAGACGAATATGAGACAAGGCAGATAACAGCATGGATGCTGAGCAAAGACAGCAAATATGCTGTGAGGATCAGTGTTGCAGATAATTGTGAGAATAAAAAATCAGTTTAAGGTATTTAGTCTATTGTTTTTATGTCATTAAGTTGTTATCTTAATATCTTTATTAATATCTCTTACTCCAGCGGCACCTGCGAGAATAATGTCCAGTCGTTGCTTGGCGCATAGCCTCCAAAGATATAATAAGGTGGCCTGTTCTGTCCAAAATATGAAAATTGCACATCATCCCATCTTGCTCCTCCACCTCTGCCAACTCCTGTAGGTCCTTGCAAACTATATATCGGGCTGCCAAGCGCTTTCCAGACTTCAGTCAATATCCTGCCTTGAGAGATTGTCTCTTCACCCCAACCTTCGCTGGTTATGGTAATATCATATCCTTTCTTTTTGAGGTAAGTTGCAGCATCTATAACTGGCCATTCTCCTTGGCCGCCTGGCAAGTGATGATGGCCTGAGCCCATGGAATCAACTAAATGTACATGCCCGATTATCTTTTCTTTTTCCATTTTCTCAACTTGTTCCATGTACCATTGTCTGAATCTTGCATCTGTCTCCTGCTTTGTCTCTATCCTTCCTTCTCCCTGTACATAAGTTGGCTGGAAATGTTGTCTCCACATAGACAGATGTTGTGTATCAAAAGTTGCTCTTATATGCTCAGCTGCTTCTTTTGCTGCCTGTTCTTTTGTCATCCCAGGCTGATACCATGGGTTTGGAACTGTTATAAGCTGTCCAGTATATTCAGCAGCTTTATTGTCTATAAGAAAATCCCTTTCTTTCCTATAATTTTTTCTTTCTTCGTCACTAGCACCATATTTTGATTCCAACCTTTTGATATCATCCCTAAGCTCTTCTTCTGCTTTTTTTCTGGCTTTATCTAGCGTAATCCTGTTTCCATGCGGATCTTCTATCCATTGAGAAGTCAGATATTCTTCCATCTTTTTTCTTGCGCCTTTTACCAAATTTATCAATTCTTCAGGATGGCTTCCATACCCCATCTCAGGAAATATATTTTCCGGTGCAACAAAAATCGGCCTTTTGATCTCCTCTCTTTCACTCTGCTGCATCGCATGGATCGCAACTTCTGCATAACTTCTTAAGCTTTGGTCTTTTGCATACCTGCTGATAGGCTCAATATTTCTCAGGTTATCAAGCTGTGCATCTGCCTGTGCATCTGCTGCAGCGCTTGCTTCTCTGGTATATTTCATCTCAAGTTCCAGCTCATGTATTGCTTTGTCTATCAATTCTGTTGGCTTTTTAAATTCAGCTGGAACAAATCTTTCATCAGCATATCTTCTTGTTGTGTGATCTTCTTTCATGAGCTTCCACAATTCTTCATCAGGCATCTTACCTTCAAGCTCTTTATAGAATTTTTTCGCTTCCTGTAACTTCTTCCAGCTGTCACGTTCTGCTTCATAATATCTTCCATGGAACAGTGAACTTCCGCGATATTGTAATATTTGGGTCTGTAACTGGGTTTTAAAAAATTCCTCTTCAGGTGCTCTTTCTGCACGTAAGCCTTGATTAATCTCCTTTTCATACCTGTCATTATAATCTTTTGCCCTTTTCTCAAACTCATCCCAAGTCAATTCTTTTGAAAGGAATCTAGTTTTTGTCTCATCATATTTTGGAATACGCCAGAACAAGTCATTCTCATCTTCAGGATCAAGCCACTTGCCATTGCTATCAAGCAGATCTCCTTCTTCTATATACCTCTTTCCAGTGCGTTCATATTTTTTCTTATCAGGCTCCCCTATGTATTTTTTAAAATCAACGCCTGTGTCAGGATCAACTTCTCCTGCGCGCAGAAATAATGGTTCTCTTACTGTCTGGTTTTTTCTTACATCGCCTATGACGCGGCCATTTCTTTTGTCAACTAGATATAAGACTGCTCTTGCTGGCTCTTCTTTGTAAGATAAAAATGTATATTGTGGCTTGCCTTCAGAATCTTTTAATGGATTTCCGTACCTGTCTTTTGCAACTGCCCATGATTGTTCAGATAATGGTCTATGGTATTCGCCTGTATGCACAACAACTGCCCCTCCCTGGGCAACATCTGCAGAAAAATCAATCGCTTTTTTTATCTCTTCAATCGCTGCCTTTCTGTGCTCATCGCTGAAATCTCCTGCACCACCCTGTCTTGGAACAAAGCCTGAAAGATTTCCTATTTGCGTAGGAGCGTGCACTGCTTGAAACTCAATATTATTAGCTCTCCCAATCTCTCTTAATTCTTCCCTTGAAGCTTTACCATAACTTTCTGCGCCGACAGGCTCTGCTCCACCGCCCATCTGTGTCTGTAATTCAATCCTTCTAGCTCCAACTCTGATTGCTGCGTTTATGCTCTGCCTGAACATTCCAAATCTGTTTCCTTCAGTGACGCTCTGTCCAACGTCTGCAATCGTGATTGGGCGTTCTTCAGGATTTATCGGTTGTTCAATGCTCATCTGTGGAGCGCTGTCTAGGTCTGTAGAAGAATCACTGGATGAAGAATAACCTCTATCCATAGGATGATAAGTACCTTCGCCGAATACTACCATGACAACACCTTTTTTTATCTATTATATTATCAGAATATTTAAATCCTGCTATCCTAATGTAATCTATTTGCTTATGCAGCAACTACTTCTATCAATATCCTGTTCTTGCCTTCAGGCCTTACAGATACTTCTCTGCCTTTTTTCAGGTCACAAAATTTTGCTATTTTTGTGTTTATCTTAACATCTAATGCATTTCCAACCTTGCCTATCTTTGTTTTGGCTTCTAATCCCCAAAGGCCTCTTTGTTTAGCGATCTTATCCATCTGGTCGGAAACTTCTTCGCTGAATACTTTATCACCGCATTTATTGCAGACTTTGGCTCTAAATTTGCCTAAGCTGATACCATATACTGAAAAATCAGCCATCTTGTAAGAATATCTTCCGTTACATTCCCAACATTGCATCTCATCTTCAGCCATTTGCATTCACCTTTGATGATCATTTATTATTATTTATTCAATATAAACTGTCTTTATCCTGTATAAGTTTCCTCGTTTCTTATATGCAACTCTTAGGTACGAATACTTAGCTAAAAATCCATCTGTCTGCTGAAATTTCGCACCTTGCTTTATTGTCTTGATTATCTGCTCTGCAGTAATGCCATAGATCAGCATCTTTTCTTTTGCATGCTCTGTGATATCTAAGATCATTATTTTACCTAGTTATTCTGTGTTATAACATGTTATGCTTTATATCTATATTAAGCTTTCTATTTTTAGCAAAAAAAACAAGAATTTACCTTTCATAATCCTTCATCAGCTTATTTAT
>JAGVZX010000031.1 GCA_018302185.1 Candidatus Woesearchaeota archaeon | reverse complement strand
GAGATAGAGAAGAAGAAGACAAGCAGCAAGAAACAGGAAAAGAAAGAAAGCAGGAAAGGAAAAAAATCAAAATTATTCGCTGGCTTAAAAGATACAGAAATCGTCTGGATGAGCCATGGAGATTATGTTTCTAAGCTTCCAAAAGGATTTGAAGCGATAGGAAGCACCAAAGATTGCAAAAATGCAGCATTTGAAAACAGCAAAGAAAAGATGTTTGGATTGCAATTTCATCCTGAAGTAACGCATACGCCAAACGGCATGAAGATAATAAAGAATTTTGTAAAGATATGCAAAGCAAAAAAGAACTGGACAATGCACAATTATCTGAAGCAGGCAGTTGAAGAGATAAGACAAAAAGTCGGCAAGCGAAATGTATTCATGCTGATAAGTGGTGGTGTAGATAGCACAGTAGCATTTTCTCTTTTGAATAAAGCGCTGGGAAGCAGCAGGGTTTACGGATTAAATATTGATAATGGGTTTTTGAGATTAAACGAAGCAGAGTGGATAGTAAAAAAGATGAGAAGTTTAGGATATGCAAATTTCCATCAGGTAGATGCAGGATATGAATTTTTGGATGCTGTAAGAGGGATAACAGACCCTGAGCAGAAAAGGAAAGTAATCGGCAAAGTGTTTATCGATGTGCAGAGAAAAGTCCTTCAGAGCTTAAAATTGAATCATGATGACTGGTTATTAGGGCAGGGAACAATCTATCCTGATACTATCGAGACACAGGGAACAAAACATGCAGATCTTATCAAGACGCATCATAATAGGGTTGAGATCATCCAGCAGATGATTAAAGCTGGAAAAGTTATCGAGCCGTTGATGCACCTGTATAAAGATGAAGTAAGGGAGTTAGGCAAAGAATTGAAATTGCCAGATGAATTGATATGGAGGCAGCCGTTTCCAGGGCCTGGATTAGCAGTTAGAGTCTTATGTACAAAAAAAGCTAGTGCGATAAAGAATATCAATAAAGTAAATAAAACAATAAATGCAATAGGAAGATTCCATGATGTAACTGGATTTGTTGTGCCGATAAAATCTGTAGGTGTACAGGGTGATAATAGAACTTATAGGCATCCTGCTGTTATCATCGGTAATTCCAGTTGGGATACTTTGTTTAAAGCTTCTGGTGATTTTACAAATAAGATAAGAGAAATAAACAGAGCAATTTTCTTGTTATATCCTGGAAAGATCGATAGAAAAAGAGTAAAGATCAAAGAAACTTACCTGACAAAGCAAAGGCTTGATCTTTTGCGCAAGGTTACAGAGATAGTTGACATAACAGTAAAACAGAAAAGAGTTGGAAGAAGGATCTGGCAGTTCCCTGTCGTGCTTGCGCCAATAAGCTTAAAAGGTGGAGAGAGCATCATCTTAAGGCCAGTGTATTCTAAAGAAGCCATGACTGCAGAGTTTGCAAAGATACCTTGGCCTGTTGTTAAATTGATAGTCAGCAGAATAATGAAGATAAAAGGCATTGATGCAGTGTTCTATGATGTGACTAACAAGCCGCCTGCGACGATAGAATGGGAATAGAGAGAAGGAAAGAACATTATTGTCCTGAGCCTCTATTCTGTACCCTATAAAACATGTTTCTATCAAATCTCTCTGATGGAGTCTGCAATGGATTTCTGCCACGCCAGTGATTGTTTGAATACCCTGCTGCTGCTCTTGAGCCTGGTTGAATCACTCCTACTCGCCTATCATATTGATGATATTTAGCACCACTAGATCTAGCATCTTGCGCTAATTCTTCTGGTTTAAAATCAAGCAAAAGACCATAATCCACACCATTTACAATCCAAGCATCATTACTATGAAAATAATTATCACTATCTTTTTCGTAGATTAGTCCATTAGGAAATAAAAGAAGTGTGCCAACAGGCGCTTCATCAAGCAAAGCTGCTGTGATCTCATCACTATTAACTTCTCGCTCTAACTTAGGCTGGTCTGATATGCATGCGCTTGCAAGTGCCAATGTAACAACAGCAGAGATTGATGTTGCGCGACAGCTAAGAGAGGAGTTGCTCATTGTAATATGCATTTAATCTATGTTTATTTTAATATTTTTACTTTTTTTCATAAGTAGTTATAACTTTTTTAGCTGCCTGCACATAATCCTCAATTTTAACTTGCGGAGCATCTTTTTGTATAATAGCTAATGCGTCCATCATATGAGGCTTAGGTTTTTCAAAAAACTCACCATAGAGATCATTAATGTAAACTCCAAGGGATTGAGCAATAGGCTCTGCCTTATACCCTGTACCTTTTTCATCTCGTGAAAGCGCAGGGCCTAAAGCAAGATGTAAATATTTCTTGTTTTTTATCCCTCTTGGAAGCTGATAAAGAATCTGATTGATTTCTTCTTTAGTGGCAGTTATTGGGAGGTTCAATCCTGTGTAAATGAATTCATCTTTTATTCTGCCTTGAGGATCCATCAATAATACCCTAAGGTCTTCATCTCTTACTTGCCCAATTTTTTCAAATGTAAGTGCTCTGTGGCTAGCTTCTTTACGTTGGTAATCTGGATAAGCTGCTTCCAGCAAAGTCACTATTGCTTCTCTTACCAGCAGATTATTAAAGAGAATATTTTTATCATCACATACTGCTGCCAGTGAATTTAGATGAGATGCAGCGAGAAACTTTTCAGCATCTTTATCTGAGCTTACATTCCCTGATAAAACTTTATCTACCAATTCTTGTCCAGACTTAAAAAGATTATGACCGCGAACTTCTTCAGCCCTATGGTAAGTTATGCTTTCTATACCTTGCATCATCTGCGGCTCAATTGATAAAAGCACTTCACCAATATCTTGGTTTCTTATTGCCTGCAAAGCTTCCTGGGCTTCTTGCTGTGAAACAGTTGCACGCTTTTCTAAAAGAGGAATGTATTTATTATAATCTTCTCTAAATATTAATTGCGCAATTTCTACGGTTGAATATTGTACTCTTGTGCCCATGTTTCTTCCACTACCTGAGATAGATTTTTGTGTTTGATGCTTTAACATTGCAGTCAATAAGTTTACAAATGCTATTCCAACATTAGGTTGATCTGAATTTGATTGTGTCATTTTATTTCCTTCTTTTTCCACCTAATATCAGTTATGCATATATGGCTTAAGAGTTAAGTGAGATGCATCATCTAATTTAATGACTTTTCCGTCAGGTAATTTTAATCCTGCATAATCCGGCGTAAATTCAAGCCTAACTTTTCTTTCATCAAATTTGTCTGCACCAAAAGCAACATAGATACCATAATCACTGCCAGAATCCTCTGATACTACAAAATCCAGATTATGCACTTTCCCTATCGCTTTTTGCCTTACTGTTAGATCTGATCTTTTTGCAATTGCATTATCTGTTGTATTCTCTAAAGCAGTAGGTATATCATTACATCCTCCACCTAACACTGCTGCGATAAGAGCAGCTGAAATTGTATAGTTTATGCATTTTACCATTTTCATTTCCTCCACTATTATTTTTCAGATTATGCTTTCAAGCAAAAAATAAGATTAATCCAACAGCTGCAATTGCTCCAAAGTAAAGCATGTCAGCCTTGATGCTGCCCTGCACCCTCTGGTTGTATTGTTCAACTCTTGATTCATAGACTTCTAACATTTGTTTCTGCCCCCAATAATTACATATGAGTAAGAACAATAGCCTCTATTTAATTGCTTGTAGTAATAATTCTTACGACAAGATTTAAATAGGATAATGCATTATTATAGTGCATGATTAAAGAAACGCTCAAAAATCTTGGGTTGACAGCAAATGAGGTTGACGTTTATCTTACATTACTGAATAAAGGAGAATTAAGCGTGAATGAGATAGGCATGAAATCAGGCTTGCATAGGCAGGTATGCTATGATGCACTGGACAGATTATTGGAGAAAGGATTTGTGAGCTATATATTAAAGGACGGCAAGAAGTTCTTCAAGGCGCTGACACCAGACAAGATCTTGGATTATCTTGAAGAGCAGAAACAAGAGTTTGCAAACATACTTCCAGATCTGAATAAGATGTTTCTAGAGGAGAAAGAAGACACTGAAGTTGATGTGATAAAAGGCAAGAATATTTTGAGAACTATGCTGAATGACACAATCAAAACTTTGCTTGAGAAAAAAGACACATTGTATGTTTTGGGTGTTGAAGAGGAAAAATATATTGAGGCAGATAAGATTGCGATAAAGCAGTATATCAACAAGCTGCAAAAATACAAGCTGAAAGAGAAATTGCTGGCAAAAGAATCTGCAAAAACATTCTTTGAAGGATCACAATCAGAATATAGATTGATACCTAATAAGTTTTTTAATCCTAATCCGACGCATATTTATGGAGACAAAGTCTCGATAATTGTATGGGGAAGGCCAAATTACTGCATCATCATAAAGAACAAACAGGTTGCAGACAGCTATAGGAAGTATTTCCAGATGTTATGGAATATGGCCAAGAAAAGAATTCGTAAGAAAACTTTTTAAACATACTGCATTTTTTAGACTATGGAACCACAATTCCATCAAATTTGGGCTCATAGTCTAGCGGTTATGACGACACCCTTACAAGGCAGAAGAAAGATTTAAAATTTTTCAATATGTCTCTGAAAGGTGTAGGTCCCCAGTTCAAATCTGGGTGGGCCCATTTACAGTCATCTGTATAAATGACACAGATTTGCGCCAGTAGTCTAATGGTTAGGATAGAACCTTGCCAAGGTTTTGATCCGGGTTCAAAATTAAGGTGTAAAAACTGCATCTTTCATGAAAGTCCCGGCTGGCGCAGTTTTTTTTCTTAATTTTTTAGGTTAAAGTTCGTTTATCAACAAAGAAATCATTCTTGTTAAAGTCTTTAATAATAATGCCACATTTCCAGTCTTCAAACAAAGTGATTTGAACAAATTTAATATCAATGCCTAACGCCAAAGCTTTATTGCAAAAATCAAGAAACTGCTTGCTTATCTTATAACGCATTTGTGTGCGAGTAAGCTGCTTGTAGAAATATTTTTTAGTTTTTACCTCGTAAAGCGTTACTTTGTCATCGGTAATATTTATCAAGTCAAGATAAAACCAATGATCTAACAGAAGCTTTTTTTGTTGAGCATTAATCGCATATTGATCTAACAAACTTTTATTTGCATCTACTGCCCTGAAAGAGTTTTTTATGACAGACTTTGCAATAACTTCGCCTATTTCGCCTTTCAGAGAGTCATGACAATTATTTAATTGCAGATACATAAACGCAAGAATAACATGCAGATATATAAAATAAGCATGTCCAAAAAGCCCCAATAGTGATTTGAACATTTTCAGCAAATCAAAGGCTTCAGCTAAACTTATGAGGATTTGCACGAAACTTTTAAAAATACTTGACGGTTTTAACTGAGCTACGGCCCCGTAGCTCAGCCTGGTTTAGAGCGCTGGTCTTATATGACCACGTTTTAATCAACTAAGATAGCCAGCGGTCCCGTGTTCAAATCACGGCGGGGCCATATTTTATTTTAGAATATGTAATAGCAATAATTTTACATAATGCATGAATATTTGCATTTTCTTAGCAAGTTTTAAAAATAAACTTCTATTTCTTCATGATAATGCCCGGTTAGTGTAGCCCGGCCAATCATGAAGCCCTTTCGAGGCTTCGACACGGGTTCAAAATAAGATGCAGTAAATTTATTGTGTCTATGAATTTCCCGTACCGGGCAGTTTTTATATTTTAGGGCAATAATAGCCCAATTAGATGTCATTGATAAAATTCAATGGAAGAATATTTAAATAAAGAATAATAATACTCAGAAAATTAACGGATAAATTGTTAACTTGGATAATGCAACAATGCTTATCCATGAGGTAAAAAATGAAAAGAAGCTCAAGAAGATGGAAAAAGAAAGGCCAGATGAGATGGAAATGGCAGCGTAAAAGAATGAAGAAAGAGAAAAGAAGACGAACAAAGAGATAAATAGTTCGATAGCATAGGTATTTTTTATATTTTTGCGATCTTATTTTGTGAGTTCTGGAGATAATTTATTTATTTTATTCCTAGACTGTAGATCTAATAAGAACGTTATGTTATTCTATCCTAATGTGTTACCCCAACGTATTGGACCTCTTTTTGAACGTTGTGGACAAAATTGACTAATAGCATAACCTGGTAAAAATACACCATCCTTCTTATAGATTACATCATATTCTGTAATCAACAAACCATTTTCTTTAAGCATGAGTTTCTCCCAATCCTCAACCTGTTGTCTTCCAGCTTCGAAACCATTATCAAATCCAGTATGAGGATCACCATATAATAGAGCAGCTAGATTATCTACGACTATATCTGCAATACCTACTAGATCAGGTCTGCGTATCGCATCTCCAAGCCACATATTTAGCAACACAACATTGTCTGATAAATACACTTTACATCTTTCGATGTGAAAATCAAGGCGAGAACGCATTTGATCAGAGATGTCTAAGTGCAGCGCCCGGTTCATCATTTCATATAAGCTATGATAATCACATGGGTCAATCACGATTGGCTTTGGGCCATACCCTTGTTGAGAGTTGACTACAGCAGGAATAAATCCTCCGAGACCTGCTCCTATCTCAATATATTGTAAGCTTGGATCCAGTATAAGTGCTTCAGCTTTAGAATATGATCCGACATCACGAGAGGTAACAGGAACTTCCTTTATTTTTTCAGGAGTGACTCTTAAAACCCTTATACTCATTTTATCACTACGTGGTTCAGTAGATACATCTAGCTGTAGTGTTTGTTCTTGATTGATAATACTTACTAAACCATTCTTTTTCTTTTTTTCACTGACTCTTAAAGCCACCATAAAAGATATTGTTAAACAGATTATATTTAAACCTTTCTATTTTTTACTCTTATAAAGTAACAACCAACTGACCGCAACCTTTAAATACCACCGGCTGTTTTATTAATCTTCTCGCCACCAAGTCGATATATTTTTAGATACATTATTCTAAAATACAACATATAGAGACTGAATAAGGTCTAGGGGGTATTATTTGCCCATTAGATGAAAATATGCATACTTGAAAGAATGCTCAAGTACTAGGCAAGTTTGATGTAAATAGTAAATAACCTTGATTTAGAATTGCTAGTAAAATAGTAATTTTTAAAAGCAAATTTCTTTAAGTGAATGTTTACGACTAGAAACAATGATCACAGGATCTGAAATAGTATATGTATATCTATTAATTTAGATTAGCATGTACATGAAAAATAATACCCGTTGATCCTGCGGGAGGTTGCCACTAGTAGGATTCGGCTAAGCCATGCAAGTTGGAGGCAGCAATGCCTCGGCATAATGCTCAGTAA
>JAGVZX010000030.1 GCA_018302185.1 Candidatus Woesearchaeota archaeon | reverse complement strand
CTCTCATCCTGTGTTGTAAGCCATATTAATCCGATGAAACCTGCTACAAGCATGACTAAGCTTATCACAGTAGCCTTTGTCCCATTCAATCCATACTGCCCAAATCCTGGTATGAATCTTATTCCAAACAACAAGAAAATAATTATAGGTATCTTGAATCGTTTTTTCCATGGCGCAAACAATACAGCACCAGCTAACACCACTTGCAATATTCCAACTATCAGATGCATCGGGCTTTCAAACAATCCATATATATTTCCAAATGTTAAATATTTTAACAATGGCAATCCATATCCAGGCTTTACCATCTCAGTCACAGACACGACGATCATGATGGATAATATTGCAAACACCCATGTTGAGAACTTCTTTTCTTTGCCAAAGAACTTGTCAAAGTCTCCTCCAAATGCCTTGAATAATCCAAGTATTATCAACATCTGTATCAGCCATGCAAACTGCTGCATCCCAATTCCTGAATGCGCAATCATCGCAGCAACAATAAAAGAGAGTACATATGGCAATTTTGTGCTGCCTTCAAACCATTTCCAGACTCCAGCAACCCATGAAAGGACGATCATTGTAAGGATCAGCATGATTAAATGTGAGCCTCGCAATATTCCAAAGCCGCCAGTATTAGTGATCTCTTCACTGCTTGGCTCTTTTTCAGTTGGCTTGTATGGCTCATCTCTTGCTTTCTGGTCAAGTAACTCTTGCACACTAGCTGCAGTATAGCAATATCTATCTACTTTTGATCTGATAGTTACTCTGTCTTCTGGCCATCCTTTAGTTGCGTCATAGAAGCTTCTTTCATCTGGATTTGTCAGCTCATTTCTATCAACAACATCTTTGATTCTCTCTCTGACTTCTTTTGCATTATTTAGTTCTTCAATAGTCCTTGGCTCAGTGATCAGGTCATCTCCAAACCAATCTTCATCTCCTCCCCAGATGGCATCTCTGTACCATTTATCCTCTTCCTGATAATATTGGTCTGTCTCATATTGATAATATGTGCATCCAGAGTCTCCCAACAAAAAGAACCTATACGGCACGATGCTCTCCCATTCCCAGATGTAATGGTACGTCTCTTTGTTATAACTAGGCACTGGTTTTACTGCATTAAATGCGATCAGCAATATTACCACAAACACGATAACATCAAATGGTTTGCTGTTAAGCTCTTTTGGCTTTAGCTCAAGCACAAAATACAATATGTACAGCAAAGATACAACAACAACTAGATTGATAAACACTCTCGGGTACATGAAATCCCTTACTTCGGGGATCTTCCACAGGAATTCAGTTATATTTGCTTGGTAGATCTGGTATGCGATCAATAATGCAACGCCTATCACTCCAAGTATTATCGCAACCTTCTGTTCTTTCAGGTCTTTAAACATGATTGATGTTACAACATATCCTATGATCCCTAATATTACAGCATTGACAATTATCACAACCCATTTGCTGCCTGCAAATCCTCCTGCACCCTCGCCTAAGCCACTAAATGTATCTCCTAATCCGCTGAATTTATCTTTGATGCCGTCCCAAGTATCACTCAAATCTGCAGCAACAAAACTTGCCACTATGCTAAACATCATAACAGCTAAAGCTAAAACTATTACAAGCTTCCAGATTGCATTTCCCTTTCCTCTAGCAGATCCAGCAATCATAGGTCTACCTCGATATTGCGTATCTCATTTTTTCCAGGAATCTCCTCAAACTCATTGCCAGAAACAAAATTCTTGAACCAATACTTCAAAACAGAATCATTAAACCTGAATCTCCCAGCTTCTTTGACAAGCAGATCAACTTTAACCAATCTCTCCACTAAATTTTTTGTAACTCCTGCGCTCCTGAATATCCCTCGTGAAACTTCACTCAATCTTAATCCAGAAGAATCTGCAGCAGAAATTTCTCTTAATATGCTGATCAATAATCCTCTTCCTCTAGCTCTGTCAAGAGAATCATCAAGCTTTCTTTCGCATGCATGATAGATCACACCTTGCTTCCAGAGTGTCTCAGCAACAAAGGCTTCTTTTATGCTAGCTTCATTCCCAGAAATTTTTGCGCTCTTCTGCCTGTTTTTTATCGCATTGACATACAACGGCACACCAGCAGAATAATAATAAAGCTCATCAGCGTCTTTTACGTTTTCATGCTCTCCTAACTCACGCGAATTTAATCCTAGAACCTCAACAATCTCAAAATCTAATCTCTTAGAAATATCTTTCATCAATGTGACTGCGCTTCCGATGACAACATACTTAACATTCGACTGAGAAAAAACAATCTGTTTAAAAAAGCCCAAAACATCATCTATCTGCTCGTAATTGTTGAAATCAAGCAATTTCCAGAACTCATCTAAGCAAACAATCATCCGGAAATTATTATTTTTATCTGCATTATTTTTGTCTTTACAAAGCGCTTCTGCAAAACCAAACCCGAGTTGCAGCAGCAATTTATGGTCAGGCTTTATCTTAAGCAATTCATTCTTCACCTGCTCAACAATTTTTGTACTCTCAGAACCAAGCTTGCACTCATCTAGATCAGAAACATCTTTCTTCAGGTGCCAGCTTGCAACACTCAGTAACAATGATCTGGCAAGCTCTTCTGGCGTTAATCCGATCTTAGAAAAATCAACATAAGCGACAGCTTCTTCACTCTCAGAGCTTTTCTTCAAAAACTCCTTGACAATAAAACTCTTGCCAATGTTTAAGCTGCCTATCAAAGCAATGTTTCTGCCATGCTTTAGCTTATGTGCATCTAAATTCTTCAGAAGCCTCTCTACATAACTCTCTCTTTTAATTGAGTTTTTCCTATTTTCAGCTACTATATTCTTGTACACTGTGCTTTCTTTTACCTGCAATTTTTTCCTTATGCTCAAAACACACTATATTCTCTCAAAATACAAACACAAAAAAACAAAAAGTATACTAAACAGTATATATACTAAATAATCTACAACTATTTAAATCTTTCCTTGCGAGATCACAACACAAAAACCAAAGAAAAAAAACTCCAAGCCTGCTCTTCTGTTTTGGGGGTAGAAGAATTCTATGCAGACTTGGAATAAATATACTAGCTAGTATATATTTAGGATAATATAACTAATATATAAAGCTTCTGATATCATAAATTAGTGATAAAAAACTTATAACTCTTTAAAATATATTAAACAAGAAGTTGACTAAATAGTATACTACTAACAAAATTACCTTTTTTCCGCTTTCATTTAGACACTATTTCATTTTTCTCGTTCATTATTATCGATTAACTCTCATCTAGTAGTAAAAAACACAAAGCTTATATACTCTCAACAATTTCTATAACTATTTAGCAGTAATAACAAACTGCATGATTTGAGGTAAGAAGAGATTTGAGGTAAGATGGAAATAGACTTAGCTAGGTATCTGTACTTAGATTTACTTAGATTGCAGCATAAACTTTTTGCAGTTGATTCTATTATTACTCATAATAACACCATTCATAATACTCTTTTTCATAATCATTTTATCTCTGGTCATTCTCATGATAAATCAACATTTAATTGCAAAAATAATCCCGACCATATTAATTCTCATAATAGATCCAAATCTGCCGATAAAAAACTTCTCTTAACATTTTATTCTCACGCTTACCTCAAATCAACCTTGGAGGTGGTTCTTAGCTTTTTTCGCGCGATTAGGGCTACCTCCAAGGTTTTTTTATTTTACAAGGTGATCACTTAAATGGCACAAGCAGCTGATCTAGAGGAAAGGGTACAAGATACACATGATCCATCTAGCGGAAGCCAGGCGCCAGGACATGGAGCAAGTGAAACTCATGGTCAGGAAAACCTAGAATCAAAAGTCCAATCTACTTCAAGCAAATTATGGGACTTGACAAAGCTTGCAGCTATTGGTGCTGGTGTTTTGTATTATGCATTCCCCTCTCCTCTAGCTACAATGGCTGGTTATGTCTTGGGAACTTGGTATATGAACAGGAAAGAAAAAAAGCCTACTACCTTTAAAGACATCTACAAGGCAGCTTACACAGGATTGTTGTTTGGTGGATTAGGCTATGCCATGTATAATTTCTATGATTGGTATAGCGCAGGAATTAAGGCAACAACATTCCTTGGAAAAGTAGCAAAGACTCTCTTGTTTAACCCAGTATTATTCCCTCCTTTTGTAGGCGCATATAGGGTATTCACTTATTTGAGAGACAAGATTGGCTTCAAGAATGTATTCACAAAGCCACACAAGATCTTTAGTTACTTGGGAGAAGTTTACGAGAAAGACCTAAAGCCAAACTTCTGGAGCAATGTAAAGAAAGCTTCATTGACTTTCTGGCTGCCTAACTACCTATCCTTGAACTATTTTACAAACAACCACATCAGGGTAGCGATAGGCGCAGCCAACGACCTGATATTCAATATAATCTCCTCGGGTAAAAAGAAAGACGAGCATGCAGAAAATCCAGAGCATGACAAACACGGAGAAGACCATAGCGATAGCAAGCATCATGGTCAAAAGCCTTGGTATCAAAAAGCCAAAGATTACGTTTCAAATTATTTCACCTGGCCTGCTGATGAGAGAAAGAAGCGTGAAGAAGAAGAGTCAAAGAAAAAGAAAGAGCAGGAAGAAGAGCAGAAGAAGCAACAGCAGCAAGGGATGCAGCAGCAGCAGATCCAGCAGCTTCTCCAGCAGATGGGCCAAGGGCAAGGAGGTAGATGATGACTAACAACTAGTTATCAGGCTAAACAAAATGAAGCAAACACATCAAAAAAATCACACAAAAAAAATTGAATTACAAAAAAACTCAAAATAAAAAATTCAAACTAAAAAAACCAAATGGAAGAACCTAACTTAGAGCAAAGATTGCAGCCAGTGCATCCAGATGCAGCACAGCATCCTGAAAATGATGCGCAGAAAACCGGCACAATAGATGACAAAGTTAGTCAGTTCTCTTTTAAGAGCATGTTAGAACTTGGTCTATCGACTGCGCTCGGCATTTATACTGGCGGCGTAATAAATTATCTTGGTGTATTAGGAGCTTATACTGCAGCACATTGGTACACCAAAAAAAGCAAGACAACAAAAGAAGGCTTGATGGCAGAAGCAAAAACATCTGGCCTGATAACTGCAATACTTGCAAATCTATTCAAGCAGATGGCACACTTCCAAAGCAAAGGCGCAACCATGCTTGGCCAGTATGGCTATGCCATGGCATTTTACGCAGCGATCATACCTGTCTTTAATCTTGGCTATCATGCTATCGATTATCTTTACAAGTCAGGCAAATCCATGTTCACATATATTTTCAAACCTTGGAAAATATTTGGCTATGGAAAAGAACTCTATGAAAAGCGCCTTAAAGAAGAATACATTGCATCAACTAAAAGCACCTGCGCGCTTATCCCTTTCATCCCAGGGATATCAGTATTTGCACCTATGTTCAATCTAGGGTATTACAAGATCGCATTGAGCTCAGTTGCAAGATTCTTTTACAGGCTTGCATTAGGCTCTGGCTCAAAGGACAAGGACGCAGATGCTAGGACATTCCCTCAATATTTGAAAGACTCTGTTAAAAATTATCTTACATGGCCTCAAAATAACAGGCTAAAGAGAGAAGATGATGAAAGAAAAGCCAGGGAAGAGAAAGAGAAAGCAGGAGCAGGAATGCCTGGATTAGCAGGAGCTCATGGATGATAAAGAGATAATCCAAATAAAAAATTCAAAGATGACACTAAAAAAATAGCAAAAACAAAAAAAATTTGAAACTTAAAAAATAATTCAAAAAATAAAAAAGACAAAAAAATGGCAGAAGATCTAGAGCACAAAGTTGAAGAGAAAAAACAAGGAGAGCATAAAGAAGAGAGCAAGGCTCAAGCTTCAGGTAGCTTAGGCTCTCTTGTCAACAATCTTTTTTACGCAGGCTTAGGCGCAGGTAGTTTGGCTCTTGGATATGGTGCATGGGGCACTACAGGGCCATCTTTGGGTATAGGCTTTGGCGTTGGCCAATATTTCAGCAACCTAAAAACCGGAGTTAAAAATACTGTTAAGGATATTTCATTAAGCACATTGCTTGGTACATTTATGGGAGGATTTTTGTATTATGGATTAGGCGCAGCCTCTACATACTTATTCGGGATTCCATTTGACCAGTTTACAACACTTGGCAAATTTGCTTACATGTATGCAACATTAGCTCCATTTATGATTACTCAATATTTAGGAGAATATTTCCTGAAAGCAAAAGGAGCATTAAATTACTTGAAAGACTCAGTATTGCATCCATTTAAGACAATTAAGGGCACTTATAATTACATTGCAGGCAAGATGAAAGAAACTTTTAAGCCAGTTGCATTGTATGCACAGCCATTCTTTACTATTGTAGCTGCATTTCCGACGGAGATTGCAGGCTATGTCTCAGAATATGCATCAAAGCTTATCGGCTATTTTAAGCCTGCAGCTACAGCAGTAAGAGATGCATTGTTTGGTATTGGAGATGCTGTTTACGGATTCATGACTGCTAAAAGAGATGATAAGGATAAGAAAAAAGAAGATCAGGAAAAAGCTCCAAGCATGCCTGGATTAGCAGGAGCTCATTGATAAAAAACAGGGACAACTCAAACTAAAATAATAAATTTAAAACAACTCTAAAAACCAGTAAAAATAAAAACCAATTAAATTAATTGATAAAAAATCAACTATAAAAAATGGCAGAAGCACACATTGATGACGCAGTAAAAGCAGCAGAAGCTGCAGCTCATGGGGCACATCCGCCAGGCCATGAAGCGCCGCATCAGGATAGCCATGGCGCTGAACCTGCACATGCTGGCGGAGGAGATCTATCTGGCTTGGAAAAAACAACTGCGTCATTGTATTATGGCCCTGTTGGATATGGTGTCTCATCTATAAAAGCAGTTGGTGCATATATCTGGGCAGCTAGCACTGCTGCATATCAAGCTGTAGCACCTTATATCGGGCTTGGAGCGCTGGGCGCATCATGGGCATTCAAATATGTGTTTGACAATTATATCCTGAAGACAAAAGCAGGCAGAGCAGCATATTATGGCGCTAAAGATATTGCTACTAATATCGGCACTATTGCAACAAATTTCTATAAAACAGTTGCAGGCACTATCAACAATTCAATCTCTTTCGCTAAATCGATTGTCCCTGATCTTAAATCAGCAGCCCATGGTGGTCATGATGCACACGCACCAGCTCATGCCCCTGCGCATTGATAATAAGATAAATAAGTGATTGATATACTCAAAAATAATTCTAAAACAAAATCAATCAGATTATCTTTTACATATTAAAACAAATCTCAAGAAAAACTGGTTATCTACTTTATCTCAACTTCTTTGCCTATGCTCT